>NZ_JBPCXO010000034.1:0-12028 GCF_051008435.1 Endozoicomonas sp.
GCCAGCCTGCTGCTGTGATGTTGATTGTACCTCGCCAGGCTTGGTACAGGAGTCACAGTAGTAGACTGGTTCCGCAGTCCACAAGAATCTTCCTTCGTCAAACGCTAAAAACTGCAGAATCGAGTGATAGAAATCAGGTAAATCGGTCCTGAATACAGAGTCTGCGTATGAAGTCTTGTAGGCAAGTAAGATGGGTAATAACCATGCGATCCAGCTTTGTTGTATAGGATAATTGAGCAAGAACGGAGTGCTGCTGTCTCTAACGCTGTTTTGAGTTTTTTTCCAAAGCAGAGAAATCACACTTTTGTCACCACTGATTATCTCTCAGTCAGTTCTTGCCGGTTGCCAGAGTTTCCCCTTGTTCTTTCCAATCCTTCAAGCCCCCTTTGTAGTGCATGATATTGCTGTACCCACGAGCTGCAGCAAAGTCAGCACCGGAAAACCAGGAAGGGCATTGGGGGCCGCCGCAATAAACAACAATGGGGTAGTTTTTGAGGACGGGAAGCCTGCTTTCAAGCGTTGTTCTGTCAGCAAGGGAGTGAGAACCGGGCAAATGACCTTTACTGTAGGTCTCTGCTTTATTGCTATCGATAATGAAAACTTCCCCTGCGTCCATGGCTTTTCTGAGGCTGGGGTAGGAGATGGCAGGATAATGCTGTTTGTAGGCCGCCAGTCGGTCCTCCATGGAGGCGTCATCACAGGCAGGTGAAGTAGTGCTGAACAGGATCATGGCGCAGGCCATCATACGTGGGTCTTTAAACCATGTACCAAACATGGTGTCTCTCCTGAGTACTGCTAAAGCTCAGAAGTATAGGACCCTGGCCGAGAATTGACAGCTGGCTAAAGAGCAGAATAAGTGCTCTTTCTACTTAAGCGTCACTCCCGGCTAGATTCCCAGGTGGCCGTTAAAGAGTTTGTATTAGTTGGCACCACAGTTCTTTAAAGCCTGAACGTAAGGAGAGCCATGCTGATGTGACTCCAGAACAGATAGGAATGAACTGCCTTCTGGTGTGCCAGGATTCATATCCAGGCCGGTTTCCGAATAAAAGCGCAGGAATCGCTCAAAGTCTTCTGCCCTGAGAGCACGGTAGGCACGGGTCAGAATATGCAAAGCGCGATCTTCTCCTGCGGGTGGTTGAAGGGTAAGCAGCTCTTTGATTCGCTCATCACTCAGTACTTCACCAATGACTTTCTGCTTGTCTTTCTTCATTGTTATTCCTGATAGCTCTTGGCAGTTTAGCGGCATTGTACACGATGCGTTTCAAACTGTAAGTGTCAGAGGTGACTCATGTTTCCGGTGTCTATAATACCGTCTGGCATTCAGTTTGTGCGTGCCTGAAACTCCATATTCCCTATTCATACACAGAGCCCGCAGGGGGTGGTATGCCTGACAGCACCGTGGAAACGGAAATTGAAAACGTTACTCGGCATCAGTCCAGGCAGGGAAAGAGTTGGAGCTCCAGAGACAGCGGCTGGATGATGAATCTTTTCGGCACAGCCATTGGTGCCGGCATACTGTATCTTCCGATCAATGCAGGAGCAGGGGGGATCTGGCCACTGGTGGTGCTGGCTTTACTGGCGGGTCCCATGGTTTGGCTGGCGCATAGAAATCTGGTTCGATTTTGTCTGTCTTCCTCTGATCCTACTGCCAATATTACCGGTACCGTCAATGAGCACTTTGGTACAACGGCTGGCAGAGCACTGACGCTTGCGTATTTTCTCTCGATATACCCAATACTGCTGCTTTATGGCATTGGCATAACCAACGTCGTGATCAGCTTTATGGAGTATCAATTGCAGATGGAGCCGCCTCCCAGAATTCTGGTCAGTCTCGTACTGGTTTCTGGGCTTATTGCCATTATGTATATTGGTGAAACCTGGATGCTGAGAGCGGTAAAGCTTCTTTGTTATCCACTGGTGGCGATTCTTTTGGGTATTTCTGTTTATCTGATCCCTCAATGGAATCTGGCCGCTTTCGATCAGCCCTTTAATCCCCATGATATGCTGTTGACCCTTTTTCTGACGACACCTCTGCTGGTCTTCTCTTTCAATCATTCCCCGGCTTGTTCGGCGTTTGCTCAGGCATACCGATTGACCATGCCTGATAAGGAGGCCTGTGCTCGGAAAACCAGCCTCATTCTTAAGCGAAATACCCAGCTGCTGCTGGTGGTCATTTTGCTGTTTGTCTTTTCCTGTGTACTGAGTCTTACTCCGGCTGATCTTCTGCAGGCCCGGGAGGCAAACCTACCGGTGTTATCCGTGCTTGCTAACCGTTCCGGGAATCCTGTATTTGCTGTGATTGCTCCGGCGATTGCATTTCTGGCAATCGCCAGTTCATTTTTCGGGGTCTATCTCGGGACTCTGGAGGGCATGCAGGGCTTGGTGACTCAGCAATGGCATAAATACAATAGCCACAAGCCATTAAATCCAGTTGCATTACGCAGAGGGACGCTTGCTTTTGGGCTTATTACCTGTTGGCTGGCAGGCTACGCCAACTGGAGTGTGATCGGAATGGTTGAGATGGTGGTGGTGCCTGTCCTGGCAACCATCCTCTATCTAATGCCTGTTTACGCCCTCTATCGAGTGCCTGATCTCAGGCACTTCAGGAACATCTATCTGGATACCTTCACCGCAATTGTCGGAATTATGGCGATTACTGCATTTATAGTGGATCAGATACTCTGAATTATTCCGAAAAGATATAGATTCTTTGAATAAGCCACTCAGCTATAGATGATACTTAAATATATAACGGAATAGACTGAAAAGAGCTCAGAGGAAACAGGGATGTCGACAGGTGGTTCCAGCCCAATAGGTGGGCAGAGTCCGATTCAGACGGACCATAATAGTACTTCTATTGTCAGGGAAAGACCAAGACCGTCAGCCAAAGCTCTGAATCGAAACATTCAAGCCCTGAATCATCCTAACCGTTTGCCTCCACCCCCTCCACCTCATGCCAGATCGCAGCAATCGGTCCCTTCTGATACTTCTATCCATGAGCGAACCAGTGAAGTGGTGGAAGGCAAAAAGCACATAGGAACCAGGTCATCGGATTCTGCCAGCCCTGTGAAAGAAACCGTTGAGCGGACCTTCAAACAAAAAGTGACTCATGTCTTTGGAGAGTTGAAACGTTTTTTCAAGCATGAGAACTGGCAGCCAGTGCCTAAGGAGCTGATTGATGGCGTTCATGATAAAGGGTTGAAAAGGGATCTTACGGCCAGGAATGGGAAAGTGGAGGAGCTGGGGCAGCTGAAAGAAAAGGCCAATGCACTCGAGAAAAAGCTGGTGGGTTTTGATAAAAAATACAGCAAGTCTCTTGAGCTTTATGACCTGGTGGGAGCGCCACCCAAAAAAGGCAAGTTTCCGGCCCCTGATGGTAAAACCTATGACTTTTCGAAGGCTGAGCTGTTTGGTGACCGTACAGAATTGATGAGGAAGTTCAGAGCTGCTTTTGACAAGGATTCTGGTTTTCAAAGCTATGATTCGGACCGTAAAGAATTAAGACGGATACGAGGGAGTGATGATGAACCCGGTAGAAGAGCTGAGCTAAAGCAAGAAATCAGAGAGCTCAGTCAATCTTTAAAGCCAAGGGTTGATGCAGCGGCTGCGAAAGAGGCTGAGTTCCGGCATGAGAAACTGGATCATGCAGTGGAAGCCGTGCAGCAGACAGCGAATGCAGAGATTAGCGAAAAGTGGACAGAGTACCGGACAGAAATGAAAGCGTTAGGTGAAACGGTAGTCGCCAGGAAAGAAAAACTGGATGCCCATGAAGCCGGGCATAAGCACAGAAAAGATCATGAGATCCCAGTCTTGAAAGCCAAGCTCAAAGGGATCAAAACCATGAGACGACAGCGACGGAGTAACATTGATCACGACAAGCGATTGAGTCCGGAGCAGAAACATCAGGCTAAAGCCAGAGTAGAAACTTCTTTCAAAAAAACGCGAGAGCGTCTTGAAGGGGAGTTAAGAGGGCTGGAAAGTAAAGTTGAGACATACTCCACTGATAGAAAATCGCTTAAGAAAGAGTACCATGAAGCCGTGGATGCCCGAGCCAAGGCCAGTAAAGGAAAGGATTTCAGAAAAGGAGTAGAAGAGGTTCGCAAAGAGCAGGCAAAAGAAGAAAAGAGTACGCTTAAAAAGCACAAGACTGTTCCTAAGGAGGCTGAGCAGGAACGTGCAGCTATGAGAAAAGGTCTGCAGGGTAGAATGAAATCTTCGGGTATTAAAGGCCATTGAACCAGATTGCAGTTGAGCCATCTGGTTCAATTGATTAAACGACTCAGTGACCCTTCAAAGCAAAAATGCCATTAGCATTCCGCCAGTAGCCTTGATAATCCAAGCCATATCCAAAGATGTAACGATCTTCAATTTCCAGGCCATAAAAGTCGGCTTTGAGGCCAGGACGGGCTTTTCGGTCGTGCAGTTTATCAACCAGAACAGCAGTCAGTACGTGCTCGGCACCTTGTTCCTTACAGAAATCAACAATGGCATCCAGAGTGTGACCTTCGTCAAGAATATCATCAACGATCAGCACTGTTCTGCCTTTCATATCCTGTGAAGGGCGTACTCTCCAATCCAGACGGCCACCGGTTAACTGATCACGGTAACGGGTAGCGTGCACGTAAGAAGCTTCCAGAGGGAACTGCAAGTGAGTAAGGAGCTTGCCAGTAATGACCATCCCACCATTCATTACACAGTAAACCAGTGGGTTACTGCCAGACAGCTGTTCAGAAATGGCACTGCCCATGCTTTTAATGGCTTCTTCTATCTGCTGTTCATTATACAGGCAGTCAGCTTCGTCGAAGACTTGCTGGATATGGTCGAGATCAACAGACATAGGTTTGGAACCTCGTTGTAATAACAGGTAACGGGTCATTGGCTAATGTCTGGCATCTTCAGACCCTGCTTATCACTCAGCAGAGCTGTAGGTAGCCAGGCAATGTAGGCAAAAGTTGAACCGTAGCAAAAAAAGAGAGCAAAAAAAGAGAGCAAAAATACCTCTATTAGAGGTTAACAGCAAGTTGTAGCTTCACTGTGGTTTGATGTGAGAAAAACTTATAGGTGAATAGTAAAGGCTGTGTAAAAATAAAAAGGTTTATGCCTATGAAATGGGCTGACTCAGTAATAAGCGGAAGGCATCGGGATCTGACATGAGTGTACAGGAAATCAAACACCCTCTGGTACAGCACAAGCTGGGCATTATGCGCACCAGAGATATCAGTACGAAAGGGTTTCGGACACTGGCTAATGAAGTCGGCTCACTGCTGACTTATGAAGCGACCAAGGATTTTGAGCTGGAAGATCATGTTATTGATGGCTGGGCAGGAGATGTCACCGTCAAGCAGATCAAGGGTAAGAAAATTACTATTGTACCCATCCTTAGAGCCGGTCTGGGAATGATGGATGGGGTGCTCGATCTGGTGCCGAGTGCCCGTGTCAGTGTTGTGGGCCTGTATCGGGATGAAGAAACGCTTGAACCTGTCCCTTACTTTGAAAAGCTGGTTAAGGATATCGATGAGCGAATTGCTCTGGTACTTGACCCTATGCTGGCGACAGGTGGCTCCATGATTGCTACCATCGATATGCTCAAGAAAGCGGGCTGCAAGGAAATTCGCTGCCTGGTTCTGGTAGCGGCTCCAGAAGGTATTGAAAAGGTGCTGGAAGCTCACCCTGATGTCACCATCTTTACCGCATCGGTCGATGAATGCCTGAATGAGCATGGCTATATCATACCGGGACTGGGTGATGCCGGAGATAAAATTTTCGGAACCAAGTAATGCAGGGATAGCTTTCGGGGCGTTGTACGTTTTCAGTCACTTGAGTACTGACTTCAAGATGAACCTACCTGAAAAAATCCGGGCTGTAGTATCGGTACCTCCACGTCCAGCAGTTATCTGCCTGGTCGTGGTTTATGTAGCACTTCTGCTGGAGTGGTGCTGGCTCTGGGGGCTTATGCTACTGCTTTGGGGGCTGTTGGACCTGGTCAGGCAATCCACCTGGCTGATTATACCAGTAGCCCGAAAAGAATTTCCTGTCGTTTACTTTGCCATAGTCATTACCTGGATCTTGCTGGGTGGATATTGGCTATATCTGGACGCCTATTGATAAGGGACTGATTATGATTGATGTGAATATGAGCACTGATGAAACGCCTGTCTTGCGCCAGATACTAATGGGAGGGCAGATGTTGTTTGTGGCCTTCGGTGCTCTGGTGTTGGTGCCCTTGCTGACCGGGCTGGATCCGAATGTTGCTTTTTTTACAGCGGGTATTGGTACTCTGATATTCCAGCTGTGTACCAGGCAACAGGTGCCCATCTTTCTGGCATCTTCTTTTGCCTTTATTGCCCCTATTACTTTCAGTATTCAGAGCTGGGGGCTGCCCGCAACATTGGGCGGTATGATGGCGGCGGGTCTGTTTTATGTTCTGCTTAGTTTCATCATCCGCATCAGAGGAAGTGGATTTCTTTATCGGCTTTTTCCTCCGGTGGTTGTTGGTCCTGTCATTATGGTGATTGGTCTGGGACTGGCACCCGTTGCTGTTGATATGGCGAGCGGAGGTGCTAACCCCTCTATTGATGCTAATACGTCTTTGTTGTTGGCGGGTATTGCTCTGGTGACCACTCTGATCGTTTCCACCATGGCGGGCGGTATCCTCAAGCTTATTCCCATTATTTGCGGTATTGGTGCCGGTTATTCAGCAGCACTGTTTATGGGGGTTGTGGATTTTCAGCCGGTTATTGATCGTCCGTGGTTTGCTATTCCTGCATTTACCGCTCCGGAGTTTAACTGGAATGCCATTTTGTTCATGGTGCCGGTAGCTATTGCTCCAGCCATCGAACATATCGGAGATATGCTGGCGATCAGCTCGGTGACGGGTAAAAAATACCTGGAAAAGCCGGGACTGAAAAATACCCTGCTGGGAGATGGTCTGGCGACTTCTGCGGCAGCCATGCTGGGAGGTCCACCGAATACGACTTACTCAGAAGTGACCGGCGCGGTTATGCTGACGAAAGCGTTTAATCCGAAGATTATGACCTGGGCAGCAGTCATTGCCATCGTGGTAGCGTTTATTGGTAAAGTGGGTGGTTTCCTGGCAACCATTCCGACGCCGGTAATGGGCGGTATCATGATGTTGTTGTTTGGTTCTATCGCTGTAGTGGGCCTCAGTACCATGATCAAGGCACAGGTAGATCTGAGCAAACCGCGCAACCTGGTTATTGTTTCGGTGGTTCTGGTGTTTGGTATTGGTAATCTGGCCTTGTCATTTGGCGAGTTTTCGCTCAAAGGCGTTAGCCTTTGTGCTATCACCGCTGTGCTGTTGAATGCCATTCTGCCCCATGCTGACCAGGAAGATAGATACCAATCAGCTGACGTCTAAGCGTCTGCTTATGTCCTGAATCCAGTGATGAGTGTGACGCGGCTTGTTGGGTTTCCACCAGTTTCCGTCACACACTTCGGGGCCCGCTGCGGGAGAGTTGAAGTGAAAGTACTGATACTCGTCAATAGCCTCGGGGTGCCCAGTCACTTGCTGACAGGTATCGTACAAACAGGATGGGCCTGTTTTCTGCAAGGTGTCGTAATAGTGGGCAAAGGTGCCTTGGTAGATCAAAGACCATTCTTTTCCTGAAGGAGACATTCTGGTTTGGATGGTCTTCAGGGTTTCCAGCAGAATCGGATGTCCTTGGTAAGCACTTGCCAGTACATCATTGTTACGGTCTTTAGTGCAGATCAGCCCTGGCGGAGCGCTCATAGCCCCCCATTCGGTTATTTCATCGGTTTGTGGACCCCGATCCGTATCAAGGTAAATCATTCCACTGGATGATCGTCTGCGCGCAGTCTTTGAAGCACAGTCAATTGCTTCACTTCCTTTAGCGAGTAATGCGTAGCGCACGATATCGCTGACGACTTCCATGGCTTTTAAGTCAGTCCGGGCAAATTCAATCAGGCGGGTCAGGGAATCTGGCGATCCGGGTAATGTGCTGTCCAGGCCAGCATCACTGATGTCGAGTACTTTTATATCCAGACCTCGCAGGCTGGGTAAGGAGGGTAGTCGCTGCATCAAATTTTGGTCTGATGGGGTGAGTAGCGTGCGGTCCATCCATAAAACAACTTCCTTTCTTGGCCTGCATTGGGCTACACGCTGAATTTGCTGGAGGTAACGATCAGGCAGAAAACTTCCCACTCAAATAAAGTTAACGGGTGCATCATCGGCAATACGGTCACAGAGAGGAATTGGCAGGCAGGGATATTTCTCACTAAACAGTAGTTGATAGGCTCTTGCGCAATAAGGCACAAAATTTAAGCCCATCTCTGTTTTGGAGAACCAGTGCTTAAAGCTTAAATGCTGTTCGCTGGAAAGGATGGAGAGCCAGAATTGAACTCTGTCCCCTTCACTGGCATCCAGATAAAACTCAACCAGTTTTTCTTTCAAGTGTGGATCAGAGAAGGAAATGTTGGCTTGCTCAAACAGGCTGGCCGCTTCTGACACCGTCATTTTCTGAACTTTCTGGATCTGGTATGACGAAAGTCGTGTTCTGCCTGGTTGGCTCGATACAAACAGGCGCTGTCGTACATCGGCAGGGGAAAATGACTGATTCTTATCCGTTTTATCCGATAGCCCTGCACGGGCATGGCTTGCAGGGTTTGGGAATACTTTGTATTGTATCGGGTTCATCAGCTGGCAAGCAGAATTAATTTATGTTGATTCTGCCCAGCTGGGCATCCGATTCGAACAGCATGGCTTCAGCTTCATCCAAGTCACTGGCAATGCTGATGTATCTGGAAATACCACTCAATTCCAGCAGCGAGCGAATTGATCTTGAGACATTGCACAGCGTTAGACTGTGAAGCAGGGTCAAGGTGCTGCGGGTGCTGAGCAAGACTCTCAGGCCTTCACTGCTGATGCTGAATAGCTGTGAGCAATCCAGAATCAAATGACGGTTGCCTTCAAAAGTTGCGGCTTCAATAGCGCGATCCAGCATTTGCGAGGTGATAGCGTCCACTTTGCCCTGGACTTCCAGCAGGGTGTAGTTGTAGTGATCTTCCAGGTTGATGGATAAAGCCATGGTATTACTCCTTTAAATGGCTGTTTGGTTGCGAGTCATCCTAAGACTTGCTGGAAGGGAGTGGTATAACAAGGTTGACAGCTTTACTGACAATTTGCGGTGGAACGGTTTTTTCTTGTAGCGCTTTACTATGAAAATACCGCTATTCGGGCTCTGTAATCATTTTTATGGTTAGGCGGTCTATCCAGCTCATGGTTGTTTGAATACAGGGGGTGATGATTGTTGCCTGGTAATGCTATCCGAAATGAAGGGTTGGCTATTGCGTAAAAAGTCTCAATAATGAGTGTTTCCCGAGCAATAGCAGTCCATTAACCGAAACTGAGTAGCCATGAGTTGGGAATGCAGCCACACCTCGAATAAAGAAAATAGCTGCAAACACTGATATGGCTGCATTTTCATAGTAAAAGTGGAGTCACCATGTCCAGCCAGGATAAAGCCTACTGGGAAACCAGAGCTGAGCAATTAACCATTACAGGTAAAGCATGGATTAACGGCGAGTATACCGATGCCGTATCCCAAGAGACGTTCGACTGTCTATCGCCTGTAGATGGACGGCTCCTCGGAAAAATAGCCAGTTGCTCACAGGAAGATGCTGACAGAGCGGTGGCCTCTGCTCGTGCAGCTTTTGATTCAGGAGAGTGGTCCAGAGCGGCTCCGGCTGACCGAAAGGCCGTACTGTTTAAGTTATCTGATCTGATACTGGAGCATGTCGAAGAGCTGGCTTTGCTGGAAACACTGGATATGGGCAAAGCTATCCGCTTTTCTCTGAATGATGATATTCCTGGCAGTGCCAAGTCTTTACGATGGTGTGCAGAGGCTATTGATAAGATTTATGGTGAAATTGCGCCTGTAGATCCTTCTCGTCTGGCAATGATTACCCGTGAACCGGTTGGTGTGGTAGCTGCGATTGTTCCCTGGAACTTTCCACTGAGTATGGCCAGTCTCAAGCTGGGGCCTGCTCTGGCCACGGGAAACAGTGTTATTCTCAAGCCCTCTGAAAAGTCTTCGTTGACTGCCATTCGACTGGCACAATTGGCCGAAGAGGCTGGATTACCCAAAGGGGTTCTACAAGTATTGCCTGGGTATGGCCATACCGTTGGCAAGGCTCTGGCATTGCATAATGATGTTGATTGTCTGGCATTTACAGGCTCTACCCGAACCGCAAGACAACTAATGGTTTATGCTGGAGAGTCCAATATGAAGCGAATCTGGTTAGAAGCCGGTGGTAAAAGTCCTCATATTGTTTTTGCCGATTGTCAGAATCTGGAAGCAGCGGCCAAAGGCGCGGCAATGGGCATTGGTTACAACCAGGGTGAAGTGTGTGTAGCCGGCTCAAGGTTGCTGGTGGATGAGGCCGTTTATGATGAGTTCATTCCGCTATTGCAGAAACATCTTCAGGCTTGGCAACCAGGACATCCTCTGGATCCTGAAAGTCGTGCGGGCGCTATTGTCGATGAAGTTCAGGTTCGGACCATTCTTGATTATATTTCCGCAGGTCAGGAAGAAGGAGCGACGCTCAGTTCGGGTGGGCAGAGAGTAATGGATGAGACTGGTGGTTTTTATATTGAGCCGACCCTTTTTGAGGGAGTAAGCAATACCATGAAAATTGCTCGTGAAGAGATCTTTGGTCCTGTGGTTTCTGTCATTCGGTTTAGTGATGAAGAGGAAGCGGTGAAGATAGCCAATGACACGCATTATGGTTTAGCGGCAGGACTCTGGACAGATAATCTGGCAAGGGCGCACCGCGTTGCTGGAAAAATCAGAGCGGGCACTGTTTATGTTAATGGTTATCTCGGAGGGGATAATTCGGTTCCTTTTGGTGGTTTTAAACAGTCAGGAAATGGCAGAGATAAATCACTTCATGCCTTTGATAAGTTTATAGAGATTAAATCTACAGTTATGTATTTTTAGGCATTGTGTTAAAAGTTAAAGGCGTAATAGGCTTAGAATCTAAGCTTATTACGCCAGCCTTATTGTAATAATTGGTTTATATGCATATAAACTTTATTACTAACAGGATTACTTTTGTTATGCTAAGTTGTGTTAGTTAATGAATATTAAAATACACTGTCGTGTATTGGTTGCTTGAAAATAAGAGTCGTATATAAAAATAGAAAATAACAATTTTGTTGTAGGTCTTCGATGAGTGATATAAATCTTTGGTATTTAAGGTCTCTGGACTTCTTTAAGCGTTTTTCAAAAGAAGATGTCGAGTCTCTGACTCGTGAAGCCCATCAAGTGAAAATTGATCACCGGTCGCCACTGGCTATTCGTCAGCAGGGGGTATATCTGGTTTTAACTGGACGTATCAAGCTTTACCGGCAGATTAATGATTCGGTCAGAATGCTGGACTCTGTTCTGGATGTGGGTGATCTGTTTGGCGGTATACACGGTAGCGAAGTATCTTACGAGCTGGTTCCCATTCAAGGGGCAACTATCTTGTTGATCGAGAAAGAGAAATTTCTTGATGATATTTCCAATCCGAAGCTCTATCTGGAGGTCGTCCAGAAGCTTGAGGAGCGGCAGAGAACCTTGCAGGCAAGGCTCGACAGTCTGATCTTCAAGGATGCCAGAACCCGAATCATTGAAACGATGGTGAATCTCTGTCATGAACATGCAGTAGATTGCACACATGGCTTTGGACTTGATCTCAGTATTACCCAGGAAGACATTGCGCAACTGGTCTGTGTTTCAAGGCAGGTTGTCAATAAGGTATTCAGGGAAATGGTTAAAGAAGACGTTATGCATAAGAACAAAGGTTTTTATTGTATTCGTTCGAAAGAGTCCTTGTTAGATTTGATAACAATAAAAAAGTACTGATCGGATTGGAGTGAATGTAAATAGTGCCTGTCCGAAAACCCTCAACCCTTGAAAATAATAGCTTGTAGCCCAATATAGATACTGAAGTTTTCAACTACCGGCTGTTATTTTCAAAAATCATGCGTAAACCAATTAATCCACAG
>NZ_JBPCXO010000035.1:0-4755 GCF_051008435.1 Endozoicomonas sp.
CATTACCTGTAAAACTGATGTTTTTTAGAATCAGGGAAAACAGCCTGACTGCTTCTCAGGAAAATCCGGCAAAACTATACGACGAAAGGTGTTCTACCTGTGCTTTGAAATTCCTATACATCAAGCCGCATTAAACTGCAGCTGAGCCAAACGGCTGTATAGCACAGAACTCTTCAGCAACTCTTCATGAGTCCCTGTCGCCACCAGTTTTCCCTGATCCATAACGGCGATTCGATCTACGTGAGTGATGGTTGCCAGGCGATGAGCAATAATCAGTGTTGTCCTGCCTTTCATCAAACTATCAAGTGCCTGTTGCACTAAATATTCACTCTGTGCATCCAGAGCACTGGTGGCTTCATCCAGCAGCAAGATTTCAGGGTCCCTCAATATGGCCCTGGCTATGGCCAGTCTTTGTTGCTGTCCGCCGGACAGTTTTACGCCCCTCTCTCCCAGGTAGCTGCTGTATCCCTGTGGCATTTGCTGAATAAATTCATCAGCATGAGCCGCTTTAGCTGCAGCAATGACTTCTTCATCGGTGGCGTCAGGATTGCCATATCTCAGGTTTTCCCAGACGTTGGCAGAGAACAGCACAGGGTGCTGTGGCACCAGGGCAAAGTGGCTACGTAAACGGGCAGGTTTCATTTGCTGAATAGGTACGCCATCCAACAATACCTCACCGGAGACAGGATCACGGAAACGCAGCAATAATTCGAAAAGAGTCGATTTACCGGCTCCTGAAGGCCCAACCAAAGCGACTCTTTCTCCAGGCTTTATATTCAGAGACAGGGCTTCAATAGCAGGGTCATCCAATCTGGATGGGTAGGCATAGGTCACCTGATCCAGTTGCAAGCTGCCTCCGACCTTTTCGGGTGCGACGGGGGCTTCCGGCTCAGTAATTTCAGACTTCCAAGCCATCAGTTCACGGATTCGATCCACAGCGCCCGCAGCTCTCTGCAATTCTCCATACACTTCCGTTACGGCAGCAAGCGAACCCGCCACCATAATGGCATAAAAGACAAATGCCGCCAGATCACCACCACTGAGATGCCCTTCGACAACATCACGACCTCCGACGTACAACATCCCACCTACTGCACTGAGCACCAGGAGCATAACCAGACAGATCAGTAACGCTCGTTTCTTGATTCTTTTGATAGCGACATCAAAGGCGGTTTCAGCAGCTCCGTTAAACCGTCTGACAACCAGGTCTTCCCGGTTAAAGGCCTGAACCACTTTAAGATTCTGCAGACTCTCCCCTACCCAGGCCCCGGCATTCGCTACTTTATCCTGACTCTCACTGGAGAGCTGGCGAATACGACGACCAATATAGATCAGGGGAAAAATAATCAGAGGAACAGCTACCAGTACCATCAGAGACAGCTTCGGATTGCTAAACAGCATCAGAGCCAGGCCACCGAGAAAAATAAGGGAATTTCGAAGCGCAAAGGAGATTTCTGAGCCAATAACCGATTGCAACAATGTAGTGTCAGTGGTTACGCGACTCTGAATTTCTCCGGAATGATTGTCATCAAAAAAGCCTGGATGCAATTTAACCAGATTGAGGTAGAGGTCTTTTCGAATATCGGCCACCACCCGCTCTCCCAGCCAGGAGACCAGGTAAAAGCGACAGTAAGCCCCTAATGACATGGCAACCACCAGCACCAGAAAGATCTGGAGCGACTGCCAGAGCCCACTCACAGAACCTTCAACAAAGCCCTGATCAATCATCAGCTTCAGGCCCTGACCCAGGCTTAATGTCATACCCGCAGTAAACACCAGCGCCAAAAGGGCCGCTATGAGTCGGAGACGGTATGGACGAATGTAGTGCCAGAGCCAAGTGAGCATCGCTGCATCCCTGTCTTTTATATAAATTTCACTGTTGCTGTTTTACCGAAAGGAAAAACAGATCCTCGATAGGCTACTGGCAGCTTTAAATAGAAGCAATTGAAATAAATAGCAGTATTTTTAATTTTTTTTGCTCTATTTCCCCCCACAGATCCGTGCTGGTACCAGTGGGGGGAAACATAAGGGACTATCAGGCAAAGGCGGATACGCTGAAGTAGACTACGAAGATACTGATAATGTTCAGCACCATACCGGCTTTCAGCATCTGGCTCTGTTTTACCTCACCCGTACCGTAAGCCAGTGCATTGGGAGGTGTGGCTACTGGCAGCATGAAAGCACAGGTAGCCGCTACACCTACACCAAAGACCAGTGAGTAGGTAATAGCCGGATTGAATTGATCGGCCAGAGCAATCATTACCGGAATCAGAATGGCTGCAGAGCCGGTATTGGAAGCCATTTCTGTCAGGAATATCATGAAGGCAATGCAAGCCATTATCAGCAACCAGCTGGGAGCTTCACTCAGCGAAGTCATGATATTGCCTGCCAGCCATGCAGAAGTTCCTGTGCCCTTGAGGATCATGGACAGACAAATACCACCACCGAACAGCAGCAGGATGCCCCAGTCGATTTTCTTTTCCAGTTCTTTCCAGCCAATGAGGCCAAGTGCAGGTGCAGCAGCAGTAATAGCCACCGCAATCAGGCGATCAAAACCTTTAACGTCCAGAAACTGGCCTATAGGTTTAGCGAAAATCCAGCAAACTACGGTGAACAGGAACAGAGCAATGGCACCTTTTGCCTGCGGGCTCCAGTTCATTTCAAAACCATCGCCACGGCTCTGGTTCACCTGGGCATCTTGTTCCGGACGGATAATCAGCCACATGGAAAACAGTACGGCGGGGAATAACATCAGAGTGCTGGGCAGACCTACTTTCATCCAGGTCAGGAAATCCAGGTCGAGTGCTTCAGCCGCAATACCATTGGGAGGTGAGCCTACCACTGTCGCCAGGCCACCGATATTGGCAGCATAAGCGGTGCCCAACACAACAAAGGTACGCATTCTGGGGTACTTCTTGTCGATCAAACCAATGGCAATCGGCAACATCATGGCTGTAGTGGAAGTGTTACTCATCCACATGGACAAAAAAGAAACCACAGTAAAGAACAGGATGACGGAAACCCATAAACGACCACCGGCCAGATAGGTCACCCGCTCCGCCAACCAGCGATCTATTCCGTAATTATTCAATAGTGCGGCCAGAGTAAAACCACCCATGAACAGGAAAATAATGGTTGAGGAGAAGTTCGACATTCCCTTGGCAAAGTCCAGCACCTGAATCAGGGCTGCGATGACAGGAACCAGCAACGCCGAAATGGGCAGTGGGACAATTTCTGTCATCCACAATCCGGCGAAAAACAGCAGCATGAATAGACCCAGCTGAGTGTCCGGCTGTTCTACCAGACCCTGGCCCAGGAAATAACTGATTACGGCCCATACCCCAATGATGGCGAGCCTCAGAGGAAGAGGTAAAGTGTTAATCGCAATGTTCCTTATTCAACATTAATCTTTATTGGTTTTTGATAGCAGAAAGATTAACTGTTTATCCGCCATCTTTTGTTGATTAATGTCACCTAAAAGCAAACTTTGTTAATTATTGTCTTTCTCTTCAGTTCGCCCATGAGGCTCCATGAAATCTATCTCAGGGCCAAGGGGAACAATGCGAGTCGGGTTAATGCTCTCATGACTGCCATAGTAGCGCTGTTTGATCTGCTCTAGATTGACGGTTTCTAGCACACCAGGATACTGGTACAACTCTCTGATATAAGCCCATAGGTTTGGATATTCGACCAACTTTTTCAGGTTGCATTTAAAATGCCCATGGTAAACAGCATCAAAGCGAACCAATGTCGTAAATAGTCTCCAGTCAGCTTCTGTTAGCCGATCATCACAAAGATATTTTTGTCCTGCCAGCGTTGATTCAAGCAAATCCAATGTACTGAACAGCGCCTTGCAAGCTTTCTCGTAAACGCTTTGTTCCGTAGCAAAACCTGCCTTGTAAACACCATTGTTAATGGTGTGATAAACCAGATCGTTGATCTCATCTATGTCGGCTCTTAAAGCCTCTGGATAGAAGTCATCATTATTGCCTGTCAGCTCATTGAACTCAGTGTTCAACATCCGGATGATTTCAGAAGACTCATTGCTGACGATTCTTTCGGTCTTTTTGTCCCACAAAACAGGCACCGTCACCCTGCCGGTATAGTTGGGTGTGTCCCGGGTATAAATTTGATGCATAAATTCTGATTGATAGAGATCATCACCCGTGGAACCAGTGTCTGGATCAAAACTCCAGCCCTTATCCAGCATGTCAGGGCTGACAACTGAAACACTGATCAGAGACTCCAGCTGCTTGAGTTTTCTGAAGATTAAAGTTCGGTGAGCCCAGGGACAGGCCAGGGAAACATAAAGATGATACCGCCCGGGCTCGGCCTTGAATCCCGATGAGCCATCTTTGGTAATCCAGTGACGAAAGCCGGCTGTTTCTCTTTCGAACCTTCCTTTTGTTTTAGTTGTGTCATACCACTGATCCTGCCACTCACCGTTTACCAGCAAACCCATAATCCACCTCAAGCACTTTGAATCTCCAGGAGTCTGGCCAGGCTGTCTATTCCCGGTCAGGCTCCCAGTACTCGAAACCTATTTGTTTGTCTCATTCAGTGACTCTTAAAGCGGCCATATGCAAGGCGAGCTTGTACAGGAATACCAGGGTCTTTCAAACAAGTTTAACGCAGTCAGATGGCCGCTTTAAGAGTCACCCTTCGGGCCAGAACGAGAGCTTCCATGACTGCGTTGTGATCACTTGAAAGATCCAGATATTACTGCGTTATCACGCCTTGCCACGAAAGCTCTCG
>NZ_JBPCXO010000036.1:0-1505 GCF_051008435.1 Endozoicomonas sp.
TGCGGTGTGTCATGAGAACAGAGTCGGTCTGTTCGCAACTGTATTAGAGATGGAGGTAGGCCCTCCGGTGGCGGCTTCTGGAAGCGACCACCAAACCACTGTGAGCTGCGCTGATTAAGAGTCAGGGTGGTGAGCGTCACAGAAAAGGCGTAACAAGATTGCGTCAGGTAAGAAGTCAGGAGATGAACGCAAGTGAACCACTGATGACGTGTCGTAACCATACACGCTGACATCAAAAGTGAGGGGCGCATCGACCTCATGATAAGTTCAGGGGTTATCCAGTTACTGCCTGAGCGGTGTCCGGCGCAAAGGTGGCATGAACTGACTTCAGGCTCTTTTACGGAACATGAGAACCTGTCGCTCTGGTGTTAAGGGAGCAAGCCAAGCTGACGAAACAGCAAGGCTTTGAGTACCAAAACAGAGCACAGGGGCGGATCAGCTCGTAGTAGTGATGAAGCACCTGTAATGGGTGTGGAGCGAAGGGCTGACTTATCCAGCAGAAGGAATAGATCAACCAGTTTTATGGGATGAATCTATGACGGAAGCAAAACCGTTCACAATTTCGAAAAGGCTTGTCTGGCAAGCCTGGCAGAGAGTGAAGGCCAACAAGGGAGCTGCGGGTATTGATGGTCAGTCACTGGCTGATTTTGAAGTCAATCTTGGCAGCAACCTATACAAACTGTGGAACAGGATGTCCTCGGGAAGTTACTTTCCTCCCCCCGTCATGCGTGTAGACATCGACAAGAAAGATGGAGACACGAGACCGCTGGGAGTGCCGACAGTAGCTGATCGCATAGCCCAGACTGTGGTCAAATTAATCGTGGAGCCATTAGTGGAGCCTGCTTTCCATGAAAACTCCTATGGTTACCGTCCTAACAGAAGTGCTCATCTGGCAGTGGCGCGGAAGCGCTGCTGGCGTCGTGACTGGGTGATTGATCTGGATATCAAGGGTTTCTTTGACAATCTTGATCATGAACTCATGATAAAGGCGGTGAGGCACCACATTCAGGAACCTTGGGTTTTACTGTATATCAAACGTTGGCTGGAAGCTCCTGTTGATAATGGCAAGGAACAAGTCACGCGAACCAAGGGAACGCCGCAAGGGGGCGTTATAAGTCCACTTTTGGCAAATCTGTTCATGCACTACGCATTTGATCATTGGTTGGAGCAGCATATTCCGAATGTCTGGTTTGAGCGCTACGCTGATGATGCGTTGATCCACTGCCATACAGGGCAGGAAGCAGAGTCTGTTCTGGAGCAAGTCAGGGGGCGGTTAAAAGACTGTGGTCTGACTTTGCATCCGGTAAAGACGAAGCTGGTCTACTGCAAGGATCATGATCGACCGGAGAAGCATGAAAACAGGTGAGTAGACCGAGGGAACTTCCCCCTCAGCCTCTCGCAAAACGGAACGTGAACCTCTCGATTCATTCCGCTTCCATCAAGCAAACGTTCTTGCTGATCCAAATCGCCAATGGGCGAAGAGTCCGGGGCATCGTAACGACAAC
>NZ_JBPCXO010000037.1:0-6185 GCF_051008435.1 Endozoicomonas sp.
CGGCATCACCCAGAGATCGGGCGGCATCGGCTGCGGACTGGGCACCGTCTTCCAATTCGGCCAGTTTCTGTCGGCTGGCTTCCAGGGCTTCGTTGTACTGCTCCTGGGTCAAGGTGCCTTCGGCGAATGCCTTTGAAAGTTCCACTGCCAGGTTAGCCAGCTCGGTGCGTGTTTCAGCGGCATTGATCTGTTTGAGTGCGTCAGCCGCATCCGTAAAGGCTTTTTTAGCGGTCTGTGCTGACTTCACATAGGCCGAGTTGAGTTTGATGACATCCTGTTCGACGGACTCTGTCGTTTTCTCGCTCTCGGTGCGAACCGTCTGCTGAGTATCCTTACTGGCTTGAACGATGGCGTCACCCAGACTTTGCCAGGTGTTATTAATATCCTGAACATCCTCTTTCACTGCCTCCCTGAACCCTGCCGACACCTCTTTGATCGAGTCACTGAAGGACTGCAGCTTTTGAGCAGACTCTTCCGCTCCAAAGGCACTAAATAGCTTGACTGTACTTTGAGTAATGGAGGCGATAACAGAGCTGAACACAAAACCGAAGGATTTAGCGGCGACCGTGAAACCATTAAAAAACAGCTGAATGGCATTACCGGTTAAAGTAAACGTACTGTTCAGACTGCCCAGCACCGAGGCGATACTCTGACTGGTGGAACGAACACGCTCAACCACCTGTCCAAACGTCAGCCCCGAAAAGTTGGCCTTGATGGCCTCTCCCATCTGCACAAACGCATCACTGATGGACTGCGCCAGTCGAGACAGACGACCATCTTCTGACATCACACTGATCTGGTCCGAGATGCCCTTGAGCTGTGTTTTAGCGTATTCCAGCGCCCCACTCTGGGCCACTTCATCCAGAAAGTTCTGCCAGGTGTCTTTCAGATTACTGACATAGCCGGACAGCAGGGACATATTCTCGGCGGCAGCTCCTGCAGAGCTTTTGCCGATCTCTTCAATCAGCAGGGCAATGGTATCCCGTCCCAGCTTGCCCGCCGTAGAGAGTTTCTGCAGTTCCTGAACATTTTTCCCGGTGGCTTTCTCCAGCATTTCCCAAACGGGTACACCCCGCTCGACCAACTGCAAAATCTCCTCACCCTGCAGTTTCTGTTTAGCCCAGGCCTGTCCCACGGCCAGGGAAATCCCGTTCAGCCGTTCCATACCGCCACCCAGCTTGGAAGCCTGATCCACCATGGCCTGCATACTGCCGTCCATGGGATCAAGACCGAACGCCTTCAGTCGTACAAAAGCCTCCGCCACCTGCTCCAGCTGGTAGGGCGTCTCGCGGGTAAATTGTTTGATCCATTGAATGGCACGCTCACCTTCCGCTACCGATCCCATCACGGCATTGAGCTGAACTCTCAAACGCTCAAACTGGTCTCCGGTACTCAGTAGCCCCTGAACCGCCCGCTTGATGGTATACAGCCCAACACTGGCCGCGACCAGAGCTCCCAACCGCTGGGATAGACGCCCCATACTTCCTGATGCCCGATCAGCATCTCGAGCCAGTTTCCGAAAGCCTAAACGTTTAAATGTGCGAGTTGAGCCCTTGGCTCTGGTATCCACCTTCTGCAAAGCTGAAGCTGTTTCTTTCAGCTCCTTTTGCAGAAGTTGCTGCTGGGCAGAGAGGTTTCGATTGGAAAGACCCGCTTGCTCCAGACTGCTGCGCAACTCGGCCAGTTTCTGCCGCTGAGCCTGATAGACACGACTGGCTGATACCACGGATTTACGAGCTGACTCCAGGGAACGCTGGAGAGACCGGGAAGGCTTCTCAGTCTGCTGAAATTTCCTGGCCAACCTCTCAACTCTGGCTTCCGCTTCCCTATAGGCTTTGCCTGCATCCCTGACCACTACTGTCTGTTTTTGGAAAGACGACAGAAGACGATCTTGCTTCTGCAAGTCAGTCAGTTTCTGCTTGAGGGTTTGGGCCTCTTTGCGGAGGGATTCGAGGGAGGATGCAGATTGAAGAACAGTTTTGGATAGGCCGTCTTTGGCTTTTAGTACCAGCCGAAGAGCCGACTCTTTGATTGAAGTCATAGCCCTCTCCGTGGGCAAGATGGGAGAATATTACCGATTTTGGGGAGTATATGTATGCGTATGCACACTATATCTAATATTACTCACTTAAGGTCTAATATCGCCTATGTTCTCTCAGGCTATTGCTCTCCTCTGCAGATCCGCAAAAGTGCTTCTTGGAAGAGTAGGGATTACGCGATAATAGCAGCTGAAACGAACATATCCTCTAATAGCTGTTAGCACTCAATATCACTGAGATTTCATGTTTACAAAAGAAGAAGTTAAGGAATTTATAATCAAGTTTGGAAAAAAGTGGCTATTTCCAGACTTCTACAACAAAGTGACCTGGTATGTCGTTACTTTAGGTGCAGGGATTATACTAACACCTATTCCATTTAAGCTGGTTATTTACAACTGGATCATTGAGTCTATTAACCTAAATTCCGGAAACATTATCACGCTGTCTGAGATGGGATCTAACACTGCAGATTATTGGCTTGGTTATTCCTTAATAACCTTAGCCTTATTGCATAATGTATTCTCAAAGTGGCTACTTCATCAGAATGATGTACAAGAAAGAGTCTCTGCAGAAAAAATAAATGCAGTGGATGAAGCTTTATTCAAAGAGTTCTTAGAGGTCTTTCCATCTGGCTCCAGGTCAGCCTATTTATTGGAAACACATGATTTCGGAAACTCTTTTAACCTTGAGTCACTAAATAATATTGATAAGTTTGTTGACGAATGGAACTGTCCTGAGAAAAGCTTTATAGATCAAGATTTAGAGGCCATCCGCAAAGAACTATGGGCCAAGTGTTACAAATTCAGCTGGCTTGTTGCTGAAAAATCTTCACCAACCCATGGAGGTCTACAAAGTGTCGTTCCTGATCGAGTAAGAGGTGACTGGGACTGGCCTAAGTGGGTGGATGATGATGTTAAAGCTGTTAACAAAATGGCATCAGAAGTATTTGTATTACATCAAAGTTTTATCAAGTTTATGCGCGAGACTTTAAAATGCTAAACCGGGTAGCCTCTTGGTATACGGGTTTGTGCCGTGTAATTCATCGACACATATGAGACTATAAACCAATATTGAGTGCCCTACTGGGCCAAATCCAACTGCATAAACGGACTCAGCCCATTCCCTGAAATCGATGTATCCGCCAGAACATCCACCTGCAGTGAAATACTGGCGAAATCATCGGAGATGAAACCCAAATTCTGAACCGGTGAGAATTTCACCCGGTGGACTCTGATGTTGAAGGGCAAACCTTCCTGAGCATCGTTCAGCCCTTCCATAAACAGGGAAAATTCCCGCCCGGACTCTACCAATGCTTGCACCATATCGGCCTTCAGCGGGGTATAACTGACTTTGACACCCTGGTCATCAATACTACCACCCTCCAGCACTTTGATGCCTGACTTCATTAATGCGTAATCATCATCAGCCACCAGAGTGTTATCCAGACTGTCTTTGACTGTGATGCTTTGGCTAAGATCGGGCAGTCGTTTAAACGGAATCAGCTCGTCTGCCAGTCCGTGACTGTCCTGATCTTCATCCACAATGGGGGTTGTAGTGGTTGCAGTGACATTGCCCCGCAACGCCAGCGCGATATTACTGGCGGTAAAATCATGAGCCACCAGGCTGGCAGTAATGCCCGACACCCGGCTGATAACATTGCGGTTGCCACCTCCGCCCAGATAGTTTTTCAGCTCTTTACGGTCTTCTTCGAAGCTGAAGTTGAACTCACTGACATTGCCGATGGGCAGCAAAGGAGCTGAGTGATCATAAGGCTGGATATGGATACTACCTGCACCAATAAAGCTGCGGTCGATGATAGACATAGGGATCTCCTTCCTTGAAGAGGGTTTAAAAGACGGTTTCGAGGGTCAGGGTGATATCTGCAAAGGACAGCTGGCCCTGGTTGGGAGCAATATCAAACTGGGTTTCAGAAAACTCAATTTTGCGAACCTGCTGATCCAGTGTTTTAGAAGCGGCCATTGTTTCACGTACAGCCCTTCTTAGATCGAGTAATGTATAGGTGCTCTGATCATTGGTGGGCACGACAGCACTGAGATTGAAGACCCACCGATACTTACGACGACTGCCCTGCTGTTGCAGCTGACTGATAGACTCCAGCTGCACCAGCAAGGCAGGAGGCTTTAATTCCTGCTCAAGACCGGTCGCGGAATAACCCAGCAGCACCTGATCACACACAGGTTCCAGTGTATGGATCAGGGTGCTGACAAGCTGTTGTTCAGGATGAGGCATTAGTAATATCGCTCTATAATTCGCTCAATAAAAAGCCCAGCTCCTGCTGCATCAACGTTGCAAACCGCTCCAGCAACACCGGCTTAAGCTTTTCCAGTACCTGGGCAGCGTTCTGCATCATGGGTAGGGACTGCTTTTCCAGGGGCAGACCCATCCACATCATGCGGCCTGATTTTTTTGAGCGCTGGAACCTGTGCTGCCAGTTAGCCTTACGTTTAAACACCATAGGCTTGGGGGCATTGACGGGTTGAATCAAAAAAGCGCCTGACCAGACATGCATACCGGTTCTAACTCCAGACTTTGTTTGCTTTGGTTGACCCAGGTGGTGAGCAGGAATATCAAAGGCTCCAATCCAAACCACCAAACGGTAGCTGTCACTGCCCCGCTCACCGGGTTGGTAAAGGTTGACTTTGACTCGCCCCAGCTCTTTCAGTTTTTTCTGGGTAATTCCCTGTTGCCGGGCCAGTTCTCTCAAGGTGTGACGTTCAGCAAACCGGGACAGTTTTCTGAGCGCACGCCGGGTCGCCAAATTCACCTTTTCAGGGGTGTTCTGAAACAGAGCAATCATTGCCTCAACACGGTCGTCCAGCTCAAGTTCCAGTTTCATGGAGATGCCACCAGATCATGGTGCCGTCGCTTTTTACCTTGCGATCGACAGTCCACTGCTGCCCTTCTGACACCACCTGATCACCCCGTTTCAATGGAATAGATTCAGCCAACGCCAACACAGTCATTGGCTGAAGTACCTGCTCATATTGTCCTGCAGGGATCAGCTCACTGGATAATATCCCCGTAGTTTTAAGTGCGCTGTCGTCTGTCTTAAGTATCGTGACCGGCTGCCCAAAGGTCGATAAGATCTGCCGGTTCAGATCATTCAGCTCATCTTGCATTTGATCACGGCTCTTGGTTTCAGGCAGATAGGCAGTGGGTTGGATTGGGTATGAATCTGAACGCCTTTGTCGAAGTCCATGATTTTCTGCTTGGCGTACCGGGGCAAGCCGATGGTATTCACGGTCTCAATAAAGTCCGCCGGAGCAAACCAGGTTCTGAAAATACTGGTGCCTTCCGGGATCACATAAGCTTCATCCGCTTTGATGAACGGGAGATCGCCTACCTGTCCGCGATACTCTTCCCAGTCAATATCACCAAACCGGAAGCCTGCCTTGGGATCGTTTCTGAGCAAGGCGCTGTCTTGAAAGCGGTGGTAGGCGTCTTTGACATAGTCATGACCGACCAGTCCATCATAAAAATCGGCTCCGCAAAAACCTCTTAATCCGGTATACGGTTGCGCTCCCAGCGCTTTATCCACTTTGCGCCGAAGACCAACACATTCCAGCCGGACATCAGTCTCGGCCAGACTGAATTTGAAGGTATGGGTCTGCTGGGTGACGCCAAACTCCTGAAACAAGTCATAGATAATGCTGGAACCATCAGCACCCAGAATCTGGCCCTTGATCGCTCCTAACCGGAGATGTTCCAGAGTCACTTCATGGTTGGCATTCATCGACGCCAGTCGTTGGTTGACGACCGTTTTGACCCCCTCCAGCGCACTCTCCGAGCCAAAAGCCCGTACATTACGCACTTCATCCGCCACAATGGTGGAGTCGTAGGGGATATGAGGGATCACAAAACTGCGTACCTTGCGTTTACCCCCTTTGGCTTGGGGAGCCGGAGCCCCTCGCTCGGAGGTAGGGAGCAAGATCAACTCACCGTTGCGGGACTCTACAATGGCCGTCGTCGTATTGATGCCACTTTCGGTGAACAGCCCTAAATCACCAATACGTCCTGGTTTATAAGGCAGTTCATTGAGTGTGGCGGTCAGGCTGGTGAGACTGAAGGCGTCGTTGTTAAAAATATCCAGTAAGCTCATCCCTGCTCTCCTGTTCTGAGAATGAT
>NZ_JBPCXO010000038.1:0-5134 GCF_051008435.1 Endozoicomonas sp.
TAGAACGAGTCGAATTATTCGATGGATTCGTGAGAATAGTTGACCTATTTAATCGAATTCATCGAATAATTGGGCCGTTCTTTCTGGAATTTAGGCCGAAATTGTCTTAAGTCCGACAGGCTCCTAGGGAACCCCTTTCTAGTTGAAGCCGGGGCCTGGCTCCATCAATATCATGATCACCTGGAACAACTCGACAAAGTTCTTAAAGAAACCGGATTAAACGCGATTGTACGATCACAGCTTTATGAAATTGTCAGACTGTGCCGCCCTCACCTGATCTCAGAGAGTTCGTCCATCGAAGCCAGGATTGTTTTTGATGCCGATGCCATGGAATTGATGGGAGCGTATGGCATTACCAGAGAGCTGGCCTGTAATCTGGAAGTCAGAAAGCTTCCCTACGATCAGGCATTGACTGCCACACGGGAAGTGCAGAATCTTTTTGAAGAAAAACTGATGACCGAGACAGGTCGCTCCCTGGCCAGAAATGATATCAGAATCGCCCGACTGTTCTGGCATAACCTTGAAGCTTCGAAGAAGCCTTAATTACCTCATGTTCTGAACCAGCAATCTAGCGGCTACATCGCACATGCTGTTGATGGAAGCTTTATCCAGATACACACCGTCATTTAGTAAACGACTTAGACCGTGCAAACTGCTCCAGGTAACCTGAGCCACCCTGAGCGCATCCTGATCCTGACTGAAACGATCACCCTGCAGGCAACCTCTTACAAAATCGGCATAACGCTGGAAGGCATCAAAAGAGATTTGCCTGAGAGCCTCAGTAGGTTGTCCATTCTTCCAGATTGGTCTGCCAAACATCAGGTCATACTGCTCTGCATGATTCCGGGCAAAATCGATATAGGCATGAGAGAATTCACGGAACCAGGCTTCAAGATCCTCGGGAACCCCCTTTAACCTACTGCCCATTTGCTCGTACCAATGGTTGAAGCCCTGCTCGGCGATGGCACACAAGAGTTCATTCTTATCTTTGAAATGATGATATGCCGCCGTCCTTGAGACCCCTACCTCTTCAGCTAAACCACGCATGGAAAGTTTCTCAACACCGGAAGCAGCCATCATCCGTGTGGCCTCATTAATCAGGCTTTGTCGTAAGTCTCCATGATGGTAGTTCTTCTTGGCCGGCATGCTATTACTCAATTGCAGTACTTAATGACAGAAAGTGGGCTCTCAATCTTGACAGTGTCAACATACAACCTTATCTTGACGCTGTCCAGATAAGATAATTACAAGTACCTGACTGATGAGGATCTGTCGATGACCACCTCCCCCCACAGCGCTGAGCCGCATAAGCTGTACCCTCACCTGCTGGAGCCGCTGGATCTGGGCTTCACACAGTTGAAAAACCGGGTATTGATGGGCTCAATGCACACCAACCTGGAAGAGCATCCGGGCGGCTACGAAAGACTGGCTGCCTACTTTGGTGAGCGAGCAAAAGGGGGCGTTGGCCTGATCGTTACCGGCGGTATTGCACCCAATCGGGAATCGGGCGGCTTACCTAATGCGGCCTTGATTAAAACAGATGAAGAGGTCGCCGGTCATAGCCTGGTCACCAAAGCCGTACATGAGGAAGACGGCAAGATCTGTATGCAGATTCTCCACACCGGCCGCTATGCCTATCATCCTGAAGCTATTGCTCCCAGCGCCCTGCAAGCACCTATAGCCCCCTTCCCACCCCGGGAACTGAATCCGGAAGAAATTGATTCCCAGATTGAAGACTTTGTGCAGTGCAGCCTGAACGCCCAGAAAGCCGGCTACGACGGTGTTGAGATCATGGGTTCAGAAGGTTACTTCATCAACCAGTTCATCGCTTCAAAAACCAACCACCGCGAAGACGACTGGGGAGGCCGATACGAAAACCGAATTCGTCTGCCCATTGAAGTAATTCGTCGTGTAAGAGAAAAGACAGGCTCTGACTTTATTATTATTTATCGCCTCTCTATGCTCGATCTGGTTGAAGGCGGCAGTAGCTGGGATGAGATTGTAGCGCTAGGCAAAGAGATCGAAAAGGCGGGCGCAACCATTATCAACACCGGTATCGGCTGGCACGAAGCCCGGATTCCGACCATTGCAACCATGGTACCTCGCGCTGCCTTTTCCTGGGTCACCGCAAAAATCAGAAAAGAATTAAGCGTTCCTGTTATTACCTCCAACCGTATCAACATGCCTGAAGTGGCTGAGACCGTGCTGGCCAGAGGCGATGCCGATATGGTGTCCATGGCTCGCCCCCTGCTGGCTGATCCGGAGTGGGTCAACAAGGCCGAAGAAGGCCGTGCTGATGAAATCAACACCTGTATTGCCTGTAACCAGGCTTGTCTGGACCATGTCTTCGAACTGAAGCTGGTCAGCTGTCTTGTGAACCCAAGAGCTTGCCATGAGACAGAACTGAACTATCTACCCACTGACAAGCCAAAGAAACTGGCGGTTGTCGGTGCTGGCCCTGCCGGCCTTTCTTTCGCGACGACTGCCGCTTATAGAGGGCACGATGTCACTCTGTTTGAAGCTTCAGACAGAATCGGTGGTCAATTCAACATTGCTAAACAAGTACCGGGCAAAGAAGAGTTTGCTGAAACACTGCGCTACTTCCAGCGTCAGGTAGAACTGACCGGCGTGAAACTGAAACTGAACACCCGGGTTTCTGCCGATGAACTGGAAAACGGTGATTTTGATGAAGTCATCGTGGCGAGTGGCGTGACACCACGCACCCCCGATATTGAAGGACTGGATCACCCTAAGGTTTTGAGTTACCTGGAGGTGTTCAAGGGAGCCGAAGTCGGCAAAACCGTAGCGGTCATTGGCGCAGGCGGTATCGGTTTTGATCTGAGTGAATTTATTACCCAGAAGGGCCCTTCACACAGCCTGGATGTTGAAGCTTTCATGAAAGACTGGGGTGTGGATATGAGCCTCAGTAACCGGGGTGGTCTGACGGTTTCTGACTCGCTGAAGGCTTCTGACTCGCTGAAGGCTCCTGCCTCTGAGGAAGAAGAAAGTTCGCGGGAAGTTTATTTACTTCAGCGTAAGAAGACGAAGCCCGGAGCCGGTCTGGGTAAAACTACCGGCTGGATTCACAGAACCGAGATGGTCAAGCGCGGCGTGAAAATGGTCCCTTCCTGCGAATACCATAAAATCGACGATAGAGGTCTCCATTTATCCATCAATGGCGAGCCTACCGTACTGGATGTGGATAACGTAGTGCTCTGTGCAGGTCAGGAGCCTCTCAGAGAGCTGGCAGACACCATCACAGGTAAACCCGTTCATCTGATTGGTGGTGCAGACGTTGCCGCTGAACTGGATGCCAAGCGTGCGATCAACCAGGGCGCAAGTCTGGCCGCTGAAATCTGATTATTGTCTCCACCTGAAGGTCTCTTCGGAGGCCTTCAGCCCCTTAAAAGACGTCTGTTTAATAGTCATTCACCAGGGGTAGATAGATGTGGAGCCTCTCATCCTCTTGTTTTGAACCCTTCTTAACCTTCTTCCTCCCCTGACTCACCTCCCTGAACGTCTGCTTCTCAGGAATACGCAGGGTACTGTAATTAATAGCAAAGGGTGAAACTTCCCTGCCTTCGCTCTCAGCATACTCTGCAACGCCAGAGTTTAATGATCCATTATTGCTTGCCATATTGTAATCGGATGGCACTGAAAACACTTTTTGACTGCCTTGAAGCGGCCTGAATTTTCCCTGCCGGTAATAATACACCCGGGTTAACTGTCGTTTGTTTTGCTTCAGGGTAAAATCGGTAGCAAGGTGCAATGCCAGTTTATTCTTCTGAGGATCGAAGTCTTTCTTTTTATCGGCAACCGACAGCTCGGGGGCTTCGAGCCAAAACTGGAACTGGCTTTCATAGCCCTCCTGCCCCAGAATCACTCCCGGAACCGGCCTCACCGGATTTCGGCCAATAACAGCTATTCCATCCGAAACCAACATATAAGGACTGGTGGCTTCAACACCGTTTTCATGCCTCTTGGTAATATCACATCGCTCTTTCACATCAGCGGGTTTGAATTCCCTGCCAAGCAACACCTCGCATAGTTCTATTAATGGTCTGAGGGAGCTGACTGGACTGATGCCAGTAAAGATATAAAGGTCAGCAAACACTTTAAGCTGATTGAAATGGCTGGGCGCCTGCTCATTCAGTCGTTTGAGCCGATCATCCACCAGCACATCCTGAGAACGATCATCCAGGGAAAGGTGCCAACTGAGCATTTTCAGATTGATATCTTTACTGACTGATTTTTTCTGCTTTTTGTTTCTGTCTCTATCCGCTTTTTCGTAACCGGTCATTTAAGGACGTCTACAAAACCTGCTGATTTCTGACCATGCTTCCCCCTGCAATCATTCGCAGGAATTCATCATGACTCACACACCATCAAAACGACTGGGCAAAAAACAGTGGCAAGCCCTGATTTATGAGCAACAAAACAGCTCCGTGTCCCAGTCTGAATTTTGCCGCTCCAAAGGCCTTTGCCTTGCTACTTTTTATAACTGGAAACGCAAACTTAACCCCACTGAAAATAGTATCACCGAGGCCAGCTCCCAATGGATTGAACTTCCCGCACCACAGCAAACCTGGGACATTGAGCTGGAACTGCCCGGCAATATCATCCTTCGGATGCGGCAATGATATGTTCTTCCCGGAATCCGGTGTTCGAGCGTGGTTATGCACACAGCCCACCGATATGCGAAAGTCCTATGATGGACTGTCCGCCCTGGCTAAAAACCAACTTCAGGAAGATCCACTCAGCGGCCAGCTGTTTGTGTTTATCAACCGCAAAGGCAACCAGGTAAAGATACTCTACTTTGACCGAAGCGGTTACTGCATCTGGAGCAAACGACTGAAACAAGGTACGTTCCGCCATCACTGGCAGGATGCGGTTAAACACTTAAACAGCAACTCAACTGGTTTAAACGGCAACTGTTCGGTGAAAAATCTGAAAAACGGCTGATCATTGATAATCCAGACCAGATGGATCTGGGTGAAACCTTCAAAGCACCGCCTGATGCACTACCGCCTGAAACCGAAACCATCACCTATGAGCGTCGGAAGAAACATCGTTCTGATGATTGCCTCACCGACGAAGGTCTGCGTTTCGACGACAGGGTTCCAGTCGAAGTCAT
>NZ_JBPCXO010000039.1:0-3849 GCF_051008435.1 Endozoicomonas sp.
ATATTGCTCCGCTTCAACCAGACCTGTGTTATATGGGGCAGGGTTTGTATTTGAATCACTGGGAGATTGGCTATATTGCTCCGCTTCAACCAGACCTGTGTTATATGGGGCAGGGTTTGTATTTGAATCACTGGGAGATTGGCTATATTGCTCCGCTTCAACCAGACCTGTGTTATATGGGGCAGGGTTTGTATTTTGTGGATTGCCTACCATGTAAGGAATAACATTACTGAAAGATGCAGACGGCTGATATTGAAAATACGGATCGAAACTCACGCCATCAAAAGGAACTCCTGAAGTCTCCGGAGGCTGGTGACCGAGTATAGGATCCACAGCCCATTGAGAAGGTATCGAAGCTGGTAAAGCAGAGGGGGGGGAGAGGTGATGAAGCCACACAGGAAACCACTCAAAAAACCATGACATAAACCATGTCTGAAAATTTTGGGTAAATTGCTGCCAGTTTGCTCCCTGAGGTCTTGGCCTCGTAATTGGTGTGGCGGCATGTCTTTCGTTTGTTGGTACTTGCCCATGTGTGGTGCCATGTGTGGTGCCATGTGTGGTGCCATGGTAGTTATCCCGTCTCTGAGGAGCGCTAACTGGTTTGGCGGTTCGTGTGGTGACAGTACTGGTTGTACTCACCCTTATTCCGGGTGAGCGTACTTGTTCGATTGGAATGAGTTGAGGCGGTTCGATTCTTCTTCTTCTGGGGCTGTATTTATAACCAGGATGATCTATTTTATGCTGCTGACTCACTTTTTCTGCTTGATCGTAATAAGGCTTTCTTTCAACTGCAGACATAGCCTTCCACTGCTTTCCCAATCTTTTTGATATCTCGATATTGTTTAGCTCCGGATTTTTAGATTTTAGTTCTAGTCTGTTAACTTTGCCCCAGACCATAAAGGCATTCATGGGCCTTTTGATTCGTTTTTGCTTATTTTTTACTTCATCTTCATCTGTTTTATCTTCACCTGTTTCATCGCAATCTTGTCGGGGGCGTTTTTGTCCTCGGTTCGGGTCATCATCCCCCTGCCCTGCTGCCCCTTTGCTTGCCTGGGCAAATCCTCTGGCTCCTCCTGCGCGCATCATATAAACCTGAATTTCAGTAATATATCCTGAAAACATGTTTTTAATTCCTGATGGCGCAATAGACAAAGCCTCAAATTCAACCGCTGACAAATAGTCGCTTTGGACATAAGGTGCATTAGGTAAGGTTACGTGATTGTATTTGTTGACTGTGTTTTCAGATGTCTGTGTATGTAATATTGCAAATCCACTCCCTGATTTTCTGGAGCCTGGCTTTCCGTAGTTTGTTTCGCGGGTTTCTTTTTCAGGGTATCCGGGTAACCTGAAGTAATGTATATCTCCTTCGTTATCCAGAAAGCCTGATGAGAGGTAATCTAAAGATAACCCTGAAGGAAATGCAATTTCTACAGCCTCTCCCGATGTATAACATAGAATGAAATTATCCTGGTATTCGTGATCGCAATTGGGAGAATACACGAGGAATTCTTCAAATAGACTGTTCTGTTCAAAAGCAAATACAACAAAACCTTCTGAATTGCTTTCAGCTTCAGGGAATGTCTGAAAAAGAATATGAGACATTCCACTGGACACTTCCGTTAAAGATATGACTTGATCATTATTATTCAGCATATAACCAGAAAAATAGCTATAAGCCTGACCAATATTAAGTTCATAAAAATTCCTGTCGTGTGCAAGCGTTGCAACATCAATATATTCAGGTGTCAGATTTTCTGTATGCTCTCCAAAAATGAAAGCATATTTATTAAATGAAATGCTTAATGGTGCTGAAATAGAAAAAGTACAGGAAGCAAAACAGAATATTAGCAGCACTGTTCGTAAAAAAAGTTTCAAGGCGCTTCCTCTTAGAAGTCGATTATGAGTTCGGCTTTTGAAATTTATTCAAGCCAGTTAGCTATAGTTTTCTGAATGTAACTATTCAGACCCCAACAAAGGTTGATTCCCGTAATTCTTCATCGCTATAAACAGGGCTTCAAAAACGTTTTGTGCCTGCTTCCTCGACGATGAGATATAACTTCGTATCCGGCAATACCATTTCGCCCCTTTCTTGCTTCTTATGCATCCCGATATTTTTTGCTTCACCTTGCCATTTCGGATGTCTTGCTCACTGCCATTATTATCGAAGGGGATGGTGAAGTTGGTCATGAACCTCAAGGTTTCGTCCTTGAACTCCGCCAAGCGTTTCAACAGGTTGAAGGCTTTCGTATTTTTGACTTTATCGTGGCCCAGCCGTTGCCGGAGGCGTTCCATGTACTCAGCTTCTTCGGTTTGCGCTCTTTTCGCTGTCCGCTCGAACAGCGAAACAATGCGTTGGCGGATAACCTCCGGCATGGCCGTCATGCCGATCTTTCTAAAGCCGTTACTGAGATGGCAAGCGAGCCTCAGCAACCGCTGGAGACGTGCGGCAAGATAGTTGCAATCCCTGTCGACAACCCCCTGCAACTCCCTCAGATGATGGGCATTGCAAAGCACGTGAGCTGCCGCATAACGGAAGTAGACCTTGTAATGATCGTGAACCAGTATCCCGGCAAAAACCAGCAGGACGCCCATTGATTCTATGGCAGAGTGACCTTTACTGGGATCAAGGTGATACAGTGTCCATTTCTCAGTACGCAGAACATGCATCCACCACAGCGAGCCAGCCACTCTCATGCCCGTTTCATCAGCACCTGCAATCGGTACGCCCTTGAGGGCATCGATAATCGCCTGCTCCGTGCTGGCTAATTGGTCATAAGCATTTTCCTGGAAGGTACAGATAGAACCCGGACTGACTTTCAACCCAAAAATGTCCATGAAAATCAGAGAAGCGCGTTTGTAAGGCACCAGCTGATACTGGCAAAGATACACAGCCAGCGCCTGAGTAGTTGGCCCATACTGCACATGAGAGTCAACGCCTTCCGGGAAGCTGGCGCGCGTAATATGCCCGCAAGTGCATTCTTTGACTTCCGCTACATGAGCGGTGTCTTCAAAGTGACCAAAACGACCCGGTTCAAATACTTGTCTCTCAACCAACTTGATGGCTTTTTCAGAACGCAGCGACCGATGACACTTTTCGCAATCTATGGCAGGGTGATAGCGGCTATGCTCAGTTTCTGCGACCTGCTGAAGCGTAGAGCCTTTATGACCACCGGGCTTGTGACCAGACTTCTGTCGTAAGCTTTTCGGACTGGGTTTGTCGTCTACTGGTTTGCTGTCCGGCGTCGAATCAGATGAATCGTTTGCCTTGGCGGAAGGCTTGGCATAACCATCTGTAGAAAGAGGCTTGCTACTGTTTCGGCTGTTGGTGTTGAGCCTGTCGGCCAGTTCCTTGTTCTCTGCTTCCAGCTTGGCGACCTGCTCACTCAGACCCACAACCTGCTCCTGTAGCTCATTCACAACAGCAAGGAAGGTAATAATAATCTGAAATTCGAGAGCGGGTTGACTCATGGCGGCAAGTGCTCAGAAAACTGTGTTTCAAGATGGCACAAAGTCACGAAAATTCCAGTTTACTGCGAGGGGGCTGAATAGTTACTCTCTCGAAATATAAAGGACATCCATGAAATAATGAAATATAAAGGACATCCATAAATTAAAGATAAAAGGGACATCCACAAATTTGACTAACCGACCGGTTGAACTACTTTTCTCCTGTTTCTGATTTTTTATCTTTCCAACAGGAGATCCCATGACCCGAGCCCGCTGCAGTCTGATTGACCCAGGCTCGACACCGTATTATCACTGTATGGCCCGGTGCGGTGTGTCATGAGAACAGAGTCGGTCTGTTCGCAACTGTATTAGAGATGGAGGTAGGCCCTCCGGTGGCGGCTT
>NZ_JBPCXO010000040.1:0-1170 GCF_051008435.1 Endozoicomonas sp.
TAAACTCAAGTCATTTGTTTACGAAAAGGTTGAACTTGGTTTCTATCAAGGCTCCGAAGTCTTCAACGTCACTGTTATTCCCCGTAAGAATGGACAGGCTATATGTTCAGGCTGCCAAAAGCCTGCACCCGGATATGATCGCCTGAAAGAACGACGGTTTGAGTTCATCCCGTTGTGGGGGATCAGGGTCTTCCTGCTTTATAGAATGCGGCGAGTAGATTGCCAGTCCTGTGGTGTGACTGTTGAGCAAGTTCCGTGGGCTGACGGTAAAAAAGAGCTAACCAAAGCCTATATGCAGTTCCTGGCATTCTGGGCTAAAAAACTATCTTGGAAAGAAGTCGCTACAACCTTCAACACCTCTTGGGAGAAAGTATTTAATTCTGTTGAGTATATTGTTGAATGGGGTAAAACACATCGTTCCCTTGATAATGTGAAAGCTATTGGTGTTGATGAAGTTGCCTACCAGGTCGGTCACAAATATCTCACGGTGGTTTACCAAATAGACAGGGGCTGCACTCGATTGCTGTGGATTGGCCAAAAGCGCACGGAGGCGACTATTCGATCATTTTTCGAATTCTTTGGTGCCGAACGAAATCAGCAGCTGGAGTACGTTTGCTCTGATATGTGGAAACCTTACGTGAAGGCCATTGCCGAATTTGCGGGACAAGCTCTTCACATTCTGGATCGATTCCATATTGTTGCGATGCTGAACAAAGCCATTGCTGAAGTCAGGGCTTCAGAGCACAAGCAACTGCAGGCTGATGGTTACGAACCTGTTCTGAAAAAGATGCGCTGGTGCCTTCTAAAACGTAAGGAGAATCTGACAGAGAAAGAAGAGATCAAGCTAAACACGGTGCTGCAGTACAACTTGAAAAGTGTCAGGTCGTACATACTCAGAGAAGAGTTTCAGATCTTCTGGGATTACGTCTCGCCTTACTGGGCTGGAGAATACCTCGACCGGTGGTGTACAAGAGTCATGAGATCCAGGATTGAGCCAATGAAGAAAGTAGCTAAAACGGTTCGACGACATAAACCGCTTATCCTGAACTGGTTCAAGGCAAAAAAGGCGTATTCCAGCGGTATTGTTGAGGGCCTGAATACCAAAATAAAACTCACTACGAGAAAATCATACGGCTTCAGAACCTACAGATGTGCAGAAATTGCTTTATA
>NZ_JBPCXO010000041.1:0-5400 GCF_051008435.1 Endozoicomonas sp.
TACAATGGGAAAACCATACCGGTTCATCTTTAACCAGAACGCTTCCCATTGTCCGGATGAACAAACTAACGCTCTCAGCGTCAACAGCATTGATGCACCTTGCTCTTTCCAGCGCATCCCGGAGCGACACATGCGTTGTTTTACCAAACTTTTGCAAGCAGCCTCTGTAACACCTGAACCAATCGGTAAATTTCTATCCCTCGCTTCAGGGTAAATCATTTGATGCCAGTGGTTTTTAAAATAGGTTTTGGCTTTTATCAATTTTTCCAGAGAGACTGTACGATTGTTTCCCGGTGATGCTCGGCCAAGCTCTCGCCGTAGCTTTTTCGCTGCGCCTTCCTCGTGTTTCAGGTCATGTAGCTTTTGCTTAAGCCATGCATGCCTTTCTTGTGTGGTTTTCTTGCCCGGATACAGCGCCTCAGCGGCGTCAGCAACATATTCAGACACATGATAGAAATCCAACACCTGAACCGATGTAAAAGACTCTAAAAATGTCCAATTATCCGCAGCGCCATCTGCAACGCCCACATAGACCGCATCAGGAAATTTCTCTTTAATCTTCTGGATTTCCCCAGTAAACCGGTTGATGAAGGTTTGCTTGCCGTACTCCGGCGCTTCTGCACAGTAGAGAGTATGAAGACGCTCACCTTCATCATCATAGAGGCTGATGGTGCCGCACATAGCGATCCGATAGCCTTCGTAATACAGCAGGTTTACGTCATCAAGCCCTATGGCTACTGTCTTCACGGGCTTCGATAACTCAGGTATGTCGTATACCCACTTTTCTTCTTTGGCCTGCGCAATGCTTGCCACTACATCGGCTAAATCACGAAGTGTTGAGCGGCTGCTGGTTCGGCCATGATTTTGTCGCAGGTCTTCTTCAATCTGAGGAGCAGCCATCTGTGCATACTTCCAACTGACCATTCGAGCAAAGGCGGGTGTTGAATTGACAATGATTCGGGCGTTCTGGTCGAGTGGACAAAAGGTTTCTCCGCCTTGGCTGCTTTGGTATACATAGCGAGATACTTTGGTAGCACCCCATGAGGTTTCATAGACCTTGGGTTCTTTTTTATGCTTGCTGGTCATATGGATGCCGCCTATCTTGATGGGCGAGCCATCGGTATCCATGTATTCCAATTGCTTCTCTACTCCGAGCACTCCAGCCTGGTTGAGGCTTTGCTGAAGGTTGTCCTCGAAATCAAGCATTGAGTTTTGGTGTTGAACAGCAATGATAATCTGAGTTTCTTGATTATCAGATGATAAAATTTGAGCTGTCATACAGGTAAGAAGCTGTTGCTATATCAACGATTTCATAAAAGTAGCTCATGATCGTCGGTTTTTCTTACATTAATTGCCGCTCACACTCCTTTCGAGCTTGCAGGGCAGTATTATTTAGGAGTTTTGGTCTCGTGGTGAGGGGGGAGGAGAAAAAGAGGCCGGTTTTCTGCATTCATTCAGCAGTTACCTTGACAGTTCAGGGTTTGAAACGTAGGTTTTAAACAGTCGTTTATTAACCTTATAAAAATCCTTGAATCATGGCACAACCATCAACTGTAGAAAGAATTCTGGATTCAGCCGAGCTGCTCTTTGCCGAGCATGGCTTTGCAGAAACCTCGTTGAGAACCATTACCAGTCAGGCAGGCGTTAACCTGGCTGCAGTAAATTACCATTTTGGCTCCAAAAAAGCTTTGATACAAGCGGTATTTGCCCGCTTCCTTGATCCTTTTATGGACGGTTTGAATAAGACTCTGGATGAACTTTCAGAGCAGAGTCAGGACCCTGATCTTGAAGCTGTGCTGGAAATTCTGGTGGATCACATACTGGCGGTTAAGCCCAGAAGATCGGATGATATCTCCATCTTTATGAAGCTTATGGGACTGGCTTTTACCCAAAGTCAGGGGCACCTGAAGCGTTATCTGACAGAAACGTACGGGACGGTTTTCAGTCGCTATTTTGAACTCCTATTCAGAGCCTGTCCTGACCTGCCAACTGCAGATAAATTCTGGCGGACCTACTTTATTCTTGGCTCTGCCGTTTTCTCTATGTCAGGTGCGGATGCGCTGTTGGCTATGGCAAAGAGAGACTATGCCATCGAAGACAATCTTGAGAACATCATGAGAAGAATGGTGCCCTTTATGGCTGCAGGTCTGCGTGCTCATGCCGCCTTTGATAATGGCCGATAATGTTTATTCCGGCTGAAGGCTCTTAATCTGGCCTGAGGCTCTGAAACACCAGTCAATAGGGATTCAGCTGTGCATATTAATGTTCGAATTGCCTCACAGACTCTGGAGTTGACTCAAGAGGGGGCAGAGACGATCTGTTACTCTGTATCAACTGCCAGTAAGGGAGTAGGTCAGCAGGAAGGCAGCTGGCAAACCCCCCTTGGTCATCATGTTATACGAGCCAAAATCGGTGATGGTCTGCCTTTACATGCGGTTTTTCTAGGTAGGCGATACACGGGTGAAATTTATTCCTCTGAATTACAGCAGCAGTATCCTGATCGTCGGGATTGGATTCTGAGTCGCATTCTCTGGTTGAGTGGGCTTGAACCCGGTCATAATCGTTTGGGAAATGTCGATACTATGCGACGATATATCTATATTCATGGATCACCCGATGCTGCAGTGATGGGAGAGCCCGGATCACGGGGCTGTGTCCGGATGCATGGGAAAGACATGATAGATCTATTCAACCGGGTTCTTCCGGGTACCACAATCGATATACTGCCAGAGTAGCCGGATTGCAGCAGACGGTTCAGGAGAACAGGTAAAGAATGACTACGCGTGACCAGAACAACGCGAAAAATAATGGCGTTTTAATTATCGATCTTGAGGGGCAGACACTTCAGCCTGAAGAGAGGGATTTAATCCAGCACCCAGGTGTTGCCGGTGTGTTATTTTTTGCCAGAAACTTTCATGATCGCAATCAATTGTGTGATCTGGTCAATGAAATCAGAAGTATCAGGCAGAATCTGATTCTGATGGTTGATCAGGAGGGTGGCAGGGTACAGCGTTTCAAGCAGGACTTCACCCGCTTGCCTCCCGCAGAAAGCTATGCTCGTTACTTCAACCGTGATCCCCAGAGAGCGCTGGAATTGATTGAGGATTGTGGTTGGCTGATGGCGGAAGAGTTGCTTTCCTGTGGTCTGGATCTCAGTTTGGCTCCGGTACTGGATTTGAATTTAGGTCTGACGGACATAGTGGGTGACCGTGCATTGGGCGGTGAGCCGGAATCCGTTATTAAGCTGGCCACTGCCTGGTGCAGTGGTGTTCATGAGTCCGGTATGGCTTGCGTAGGCAAACATTTTCCTGGCCATGGCGGTGTGAACGAGGATTCTCACCTAACCTTGCCTCGGGACAGTCGATCATTGAATGCTATCGAGCAGCAGGATATGGTGCCGTTCAAAGCCTTGATAGAGCAAGGTATTGAAGCGGTTATGCCAGCTCACATCGTTTTTTCTGAAGTAGACGATCAGCCTTGTGGCTTTTCATCAATCTGGCTGAAGGATATTCTTAGAAATCAGGTCGGTTTTGACGGACTTGTCATCAGTGACTGTCTGACAATGGAAGGCGCTGCTTCTGCCGGGAGTTACAGTGTTCGAGTCGAAAAAGCCTTGAACGCAGGCTGTGATCTGCTGTTATTAAGCAGTCGTGATGGTGTCAGGGAGGTTTTACCCTGGCTTGATCAGTCTTCTTTCTCAACGCCTGAACTTTCTTCTCTTCAAGCCCGAGGTGGGCGTGATCAGGAAGAGTTGGTGACCATGGACCGCTATCTGAATTGCAAAGACAGACTCGATTATCTTTCAGAACGGTTTAACTGAACTGCTATGAGTGAATGAATGATTCCGTCCTCGCTGGGGATGGAGTTATTTGATAGTAAAGCATGCCATTATCTATCTGGAAGTAGAGTGATGTCGTTTTCAATCCCAGTTATTCAAGACCTTGATATTCCACAATGGGTTATCCAGGTCTTTATCGTCCTGATGATTTCAGGTGTCATCAACCTGATATCCTCCAAGGTGTTTGTCCATTTAGCTCGGGGAGCCAGAGCAACCCGGACCCCTTGGGACGATGCCGTTATAAGAGCCCTTAGAAAACCCGTGACCATGCTGATCTGGATTATTGGCATTTGCTGGTCTGTTGATGTTGTTTCTAAGGCTACGGATTCTGTCTTGATCGACGGACTCAGTAACCTCAGGGATGTCATTATCATCATGCTGATAGGCTGGAGCATCATCCGGTTTATTCGTCAGCTGGAACGAAATTTCCTGAATCCTTCCCTGACCGGTAACAAACCTAATGATCCAACGACAGTAGTGGCTATAGGCCGGTTGATTAGAATTGTTGTCATTATTACCTGTGCTCTGGTTGTTTTACAGTCACTGGGTTACAGCATTTCAGGTCTTCTGGCCTTTGGTGGTGTGGGTGGTCTGGCCGTCGGCTTTGCTGCCAAGGACATGCTGGCCAACTTTTTTGGGGGCTTGATGATTTATCTTGATAAGCCGTTTCGTGTAGGGGACTGGGTTCGTTCTCCTGACCAGAATATAGAAGGTACCGTGGAGTACATAGGCTGGCGTCAGACAAGGATCAGAACGTTCGACAAGCGTCCTCTGTATGTGCCTAATGCCACCTTTACCAATATCTCTGTCGAGAACCCGTCCAGAATGGAAAACAGGCGGATTAAGGAAACCATTGGTCTCAGGTATCAGGATGGCAGCAAGCTGGAAGCCATTATTACTGAAATTAAACAGTACCTTCATGACAATGATGAAATTACCAAAGACAAGATCCTGATGGTGAATTTCAATAGCTTTGGGGCGTCCAGTCTGGATTTCTTTATCTATTGCTTTACCTGCACTACAGACTGGGCTGAATATCACAGGGTCAAGCAGGAGGTTCTGGTCAAGATAATGAGTATCATCCACTCACATGAAGCAGACATAGCATTCCCAACCCAGACTCTTGATCTTCCAGAAGTACTACTTGGCAATTCAGCACCGATGGTAAAACCGGCACAGTCTTAGGTTCTGTTGACATAAGTTCGTCGCGCTCAGCTCAAGCGAGAAAAGCTCTGGCAAGGCGTGGTAGCGCAGGAATACTCATGTCTTTCAAGCGATCATAACGAAGTCAGAGTTTTTCTCGCTTGAGCCCGAAGGGTGGGTCATAAAGTGTCTTTCAGACTGCGTCGAGCGAATTTGACGTAGAAAAGCTACGCCTGCATTCGTTCTCCTTGCTGAAAACCACTTTATGACTCACTGAGCACACAAACTTATGTCACTCATGTTACGCACTCAGCAAAATCTGCCATGCTTTAGAGCATGAACACAGAGCTGTTTGAGCTGTATAGCGATTACCTGCTGTCCTCATTCGGCAAAACGACAGCCACACAGCTGTCATCTTT
>NZ_JBPCXO010000042.1:0-13660 GCF_051008435.1 Endozoicomonas sp.
TGGGTCGGTGGTATTACCAATCCGCTTACTGTGATTGAGCAGATCACCTACCTCATGTATTCCCGCATGCTCGACACCATGGAGAGCAAGGACGAGCAGAAAAAGGCCCTGGCCGGTGTCGATTTCAAACCTCGCTTTCAGCCACACCAGCAGGATTGCCGGTTCAGCCACTACTGCAACCTGGGCGCTGACGAAATGATGGAAGTGGTGCGGGATGAAGTTTTTCTGCACTTTCGCTCACTCTCTAATAAAGAAGGCGACGAAGGTTCACTATTGGGCGAATTTATGAAAGACGCCCGGCTGGAAATAGTTAAGCCGAACCTTCTGGTCAAAGCAGTAGAGATGATCAAGAACCTGCCGTTGGATCGGGGCGACACCAAAGGTGATCTCTACGAATACCTGCTCAGCAAACTGACCACAGCGGGTATTAATGGCCAGTTCCGTACACCGCGCCATATCATTCGCGCCATGGTAGAAATGATGGAGCCCAACCCGGCACGGGGCGAGCGCATTTGTGACCCGGCCTGCGGCACCGGTGGTTTTCTCTCCACGTCCTATGAATACCTGTTAGAAAAGTACAGCTCTCTGGACAGTATTCATACCGAGGCAGTCACCAACGAAAAAGGCGAGCTGGAACAACAGAAAGTCTTTTCCGGCGACCTGCTCAGTGAATACCGCCAGCATGTGGACTTTGATATGTTCCACGGCTACGACTTCGACTCCACCATGCTGCGCATTGCCGCCATGAACCTGATTATGCACGGCGTGGACGAGCCGGACATTCACTATCAGGACACCATGAGCCAGAGCTTCAGTGATAAATACCCAGAAGCGTCCCACAACGGATTTCACCTGATTCTCGCCAATCCGCCTTTTACTGGCACCCTGGACGAAGAAGACATTGATCCCGATATTCTGAAAGTGGTCAAAAATCAAAAAGACCGAGCTGCTGTTTTGTGCCCGAATCCTGCAAATGCTGAAAATTGGTGGTCGCAGCGCCACAGTTGTGCCTCAAGGTGTACTCTTCGGTTCCAGCAAAGCCCACCAGAGCCTGCGTAGTACTTTAGTGGAAGATAACCAGCTGGAAGCTGTCGTTAACCTGCCTTCCGGTGTCTTCAAACCTTATGCCGGTGTCGCAACAGCCATCCTGATTTTCACCAAAGGCGGTGAAACCGACAACGTCTGGTTCTACGATCTGGAGCACGACGGTTATAGCCTGGATGACAAGCGTAATCCTGTTGAGAAAAACGACCTGCCTCATCTGGTCGCCAGTTGGAAAGAGTTTCGTAAAAGCAAAAGCTTGCCAGTGGATGACTTTATGGGTCATAAACTGAAAGAGGCCGCTTCCCGTCATTCCCAAGTTTCACCCCGTCATTCCCACGAAGGTGGGAATCCACCTCTCATAGAAAACGACGACTGGCTGGATCGCACTCAGAAGGCTTTTGTTGTCCCCAAAGCCGATCTGAAAGCCAACAAATACGACCTGTCCATCAACCGCTATAAGGAAGTGGTGTATGAGGAAGAAATTTATGATCCACCCAAGGAGATTCTGGGGCGTCTGAAGGCTTTGGAAGCAGAGATTCAGCAGGAGTTGGTTGAGTTGGAGGGGATGTTGTAATGTCCTTTCAGCAAGTGGCGTTGAAAGAGTTAGTCATGGCTCATTACGGTAAGGCTTTGAAAAAGGATGACCGTAACGAAAGTGGTTTTGCTCTGGTTTATGGCAGCTCTGGTCATGTTGGTAATCACTCATCAAAAATATGTGTCTATCCAACTTTAATCGTTGGAAGAAAAGGCTCTGTAGGTAAAGTTGTCTGGGCTCCGGAAGGTGGCTGGATCATCGATACAGCTTACTTTTTAGAGATTTTGGATCAAAAGACACTTGATCTTAGATACCTTTTTTATGCTCTGAAACGAGCAAATTTAGCTAGCCGAACTATAACAACATCTATTCCAGGGTTGAATCGGGAGGACTTTTATCAAACGAAAATCCCACTCCCCCCACTCCCCGAACAAAAACGCATCGCCGCCATTCTGGATAAAGCCGACCAGCTCCGCCAGAAACGCCAGCAGGCCATCGGCCTGGCCGACGAATTCCTGCGCAGTGTGTTCCTGGATATATTTGGTGATCCGGTGACGAATCCTAAGGGGTGGGAGCTCAAAAAGCTTAGTGAGTTCTATGTACACCCAAAAACTGGTACTAAGTGTGGGCCCTTCGGTAGTGCCTTGAAGAAAGATGAGTATCAGGATGAAGGTATTCCAGTATGGAATATGGATAACATATCTCTAAAGGGAAAATTTATTGATTCACCTAATCTTTGGATTTCAGAGAAGAAGTTCAATGAGCTTGAGCAATATGGAGTTGAAGTTGGGGATATAATAATTTCACGAGCTGGAACTGTAGGGAAAATGGGGGTAGTTCGTTCTAGATATCCACAGTCAATTATCAGTACAAACCTTATTAGACTTCGCTTTGGTAATGATTTATTACCTGAATACTTTGTATCACTGATGATTTTTTGCAAAGGTCGTGTTGGTAACTTAAAAACGGGGCCAGATGGATCATTTACCCATATGAATACAGGGATTTTGGATAAACTAGTTTTTCCATATCCATCTATAGAGACTCAGAGAAAATATATAGATGTCTACAACCGAGTAACAAAGTTCAAGAGTCGGTTATTTTCTGGTGTTGATACTACAACTAATTTGTTTAACTCCGTCAGCCAAAAAGCCTTCGCCGGAGAGCTGTAAGGAATAAGCACCCACAGAAGCATCAGAGTCAGAATAAAGGTGGCAATTATTCAGGGTATAAGCGTCACCTTTTGTCAGGCTACTATTTCGTAAACCGGTTTGCGTTACTGGCTCTGGTTCCCCTATAATCAGTGTCAGACCTGTAACGGTGCCCATTCTAATACGTAGCGAATGGCCACGGTTACAGGTTTTTTGCGTTTAAGGGGATGTAATGCAGAAAATTGCCTTTTTTGTGGATGGTGGCTATTTCGTCCGACGGATCAAATATTATCATCGGAAGTTTTTTCAAGCCCATGCATTAGAACCCCAAAATATCGTACCGATCATATACAACCTTGTCAGAAAGCATCAGGAAAATCTGGGTCGCGGTGAGCTTTACCGGATTTATTACTATGACTCGTTCCCACGCTCTGCGTGGGAATGCATACACCCTATCAAACCAGACACAGTCACTTGAGAGATCCTATGGATTCCCACGCTGGAGCATGGGAACCAGAGTGGGGTACCTACTATCAGGCCACTACTCAGCCGAGGTATAAGCCTGCTTGGGCGAGTTGGGTTCAGCAGGGTAGGCTCGTTCCAGCTGCCTGTTTCTCACCATCCTGTTCAAATGACCCTGTCTTAATGGGTCCGGGGATCGGTCCAGCAATGTTGCCAGCACTTTAAGAGACAGATAGTGACCCCGGCAGGCATCCAGTATGGTTTTCTCCATTGCATCGGCAGCCAATTTCTTCTTTTTTCTAGATATTTCAGTGAGTTGTAATAGTTTTTTATGGAGGTCGGGAGCGATGACTGACAGATCTGAAATGGCTTGGCGGCCATCGGGATGTTGGTTGAGCTTTCCCAAACCATCGGAGTCTGGGATCAAACCATCGGAGTCTGGGATCAAACCATCGGAGTTTGAGGCCAAACCATCGTAGCTCGCTGCCAAATCATCGTAGTTCGAAGCTAAACCATTGGAGCTGGGTTGTAGCGTGGAATCCACAAAAGTTGTATCTGAAGACGGAAGCTCTGTGCCTGCCAGAAAATATACCGTTCCCCGGCCAGATCCACTGGACTCCAGATAGCCTTCCTGAACCAGCTTATGAAGTGTTTGAGATATATCTCTGGGATGCTTATCGGTTATTTCCAGCAGGCGACTGTGATTGACTACGGACTCGATCAATGAAGTTGCCAATATCAGAAGCTCCAGTTTGGTCAGCAGTGTAAACCGATCACCAAATCTCTCTTTCAGCTCACTCATGACTGATTCGGGAAACAAGTCAAGCATGCGTAACTCAAGGAGAGTCTGTTCTGGATCGACTTTTTCATGAAGAAGAGGTTGCCGCCAGTGCTGGCTTGTCCAGCCGGTATAGATTTTGGGAATACCTGATCCAGCTCTTTCCCCCAAACCAATATGCAAAAACATTTGATGGATGGCCCTGTTTCGGCAGTCGCTCTCTCCGCCACGAATGGCCTGCTCAACAGACACTCGCATCAGTCCCGGGTTACGAAAGCCAAACATATCAGGGCGTTTAACCACCATTACTGAGACCCGACCGGTATAGTCAGCATGAGCCAGAGTGTTGACCAGGGCTTCACGTAAAGCTTCATGAATCGGAGTGTCGTCCATTCGCTGATCTCCCTGAAGTTTGAATGGAACTTTTAGATCAGCGTAAAGCTTCCTGATCACTTTACGGTAAAAGTCGAACAGATTGCCGGACCAGGTTCCAGCCAAAGTGATTCGGTCTACCCAACGAAGCTCTGCTTTGGGCTCTGGGCGCTCCTGATAATCAAGCAGATAGTTGGGAACCGCCTCCTGAATGGATACCTGCTTGCCAAACATGAGGAGCCCGGCAAGAGTCAAACCCGCTTCATCCGTTTCACGATCTTTGCTCCAGCCGCGAATACAGCGAAGGAATTCTTGATGATCGAGATTATTGAAGGGGTGATCTGGCTTTTTGTTCTGAAACATTTGGCGATATTCCAGAAAGCTCTCCATGTCCAGATCATCAAAGGTATAACCTTTCAATATCCTGGCATCACGGTTAACTTCTACCTGCTCGGCCATCATCCGCCGTGTCGGCGGCTGAGAAGTGCACAAATCATTTTGCGAACGCTCATCTGTTGTGATCCACCACAGGCGTCTTATATACAACCGGTAAGACGGTTTACCGGTTGTACCATTCCATAATTCCTCATTGTAAATGCTTATTAAGCACCCGCTCCCTGTCTCGATTGATCACTACTTTCAACAAGAACGCCTGCACCAATAAGATTAATTTCGGTCCAAAGCCTATCGCTGATTTTTATTCCGTGATCAACAATATACTCCTTGTTTTCGGCAACTTCATCAGCACTGACATAACTTGTACCTTGATGAAGGTGTGACTGTTGAAGAGATGTAGTGATATCAACTCTTGAACTGCAAATTATAGTTAGAGTTTGCTTATCATCCGGTTTCCTTGAAGAAGCATCTATGGTTGCTTCGCTATAACTTGGATAACGGGCACCCGCTTTTATGGCAGCAGTATGCTCGGTTATATCCTCGCTACCATTCTGCCAGTAGGCCGCAGCACTGATACCGCGACGACCACAGTCTGTCAGTGCTTTCAAAACAAACATTCGATTATGGCAGTTATGCACAGTGACTGTTGCAATCCCTGACTCCAGAGCTTTGGCATGAGCAAGATCAACAGACGATGCTATACAGTTTAACGAGCTGCGCCCCTGACTGTTGATAATGGCTGCATGACTGTCTTCATAAACGATATGACTCAGAGGTTTATCATGATCGGATTTAATATAAGCCAGAGCCTGTTCGAGTTCACCGAGCCCTGATAAGCCATGTTTCTCAAGCCAGAGGATCATGTTAGCTGCATCCTCATAATTTCCGACATAATAACCACTGGCTTCGAAACATCGTCGGAGGGCTGCTTTCAACTCATTCATTGAAATAACCATTATGCCTTCCTCTCTTCCATTTCTTGCTTTGGGCTCAGTGGCATGAACCAATCATCATTGAAACTGTCGCCTATATCCTCCAGCAATGGAGCACCTTGAAACATGGTATTGCGAACCCATAACCGGGAACGAGGATCAAATTTACTGACACCAAAGAAGGCCAGTTTGGCTCTCAGAAGGTGCATGGGCAGAATATCCCGATGAAGCAGGTTGGCCTGGATATCGCCATAAAGGCAACGATTCATACTTTGTATGCGTCGTACAATGCCTCTCAATTTTGGCTGAGCGACCATAAACCGTGCAGTGCTATGATCAGGGTATTCAGCCATGTAATCAATCAGTTGGTCATAGCATTTACGGACCGCATAACCAACCCCAAGAGCCATTTGTTTATCCTTGCCCTCTTCTTCCAATGCATTACCCAACCGAGGCTCCATTTTTTCTTCAGAGCGATACCAGAAAATTTCACGGGCACCGTCTTCCGAAAAATCCAGTTTCAATGCCCAGTCATATCGATGCTCTATAACTTTTTTAAGCTCCTGTAATGTCATAACAGGGTCGAGATCAAGAAACTCTTCTGCAGAACAGTACTCTTCAAGCTCATTCACCAGTTCCGGATAGAGTTCCAGTAATATCGATACCAACAGTTCCTGCCCTTGCAAGGAACAGTTTTGTTCACTCCATTGCAGTAAAGTATCCCAACTTTCAAAAGAACACTCTGACTGTTGATACAGCCCTTCCAGATCTTTAATAACCTGACAGTTGTTATCAGTCTGCCATGCATCATCAGTCACAACCTGCCTGGTGTGCTCAATTGATCGGTTCAGCAAGGTTTTCAGTCTGGACTGTATTTCATCGTCGATGTTCCCTAACACCCTGACACGGGCAAGCCCCAGTTCACGCATCTCGACCCACTGGTTAATGAGGAGTGGATGATTAATCAAAAATGGAGCCATACCTAACCCGGTAGAGTTACCAATACCAAAATACCTTTTTATTGCGGGGTCCATTTCACAAAATGTATTCGGGGAGCGATGACGGGCAATGTGTTCAGCTTGTATAAGACTAAAACTTCTCAGCATGAAACAGACAAACATTTCAGCAGAAAACGGCTGAGAGAAATCTGTCCAGCGAGACTGTACTTTCTCCCAGTCGGCCATACCGAGCTTACCACTGCCATAAACAGCCGTTGTACGGTACAGATAGCCGACTTCAGCAATCTTCTTTACATCCGGCTGCCGTCCTGAAGCCAGGGAGTCAACAACATAATCAAAATTCCGGGCACTTCTGTTCGCACGAGACAAAACAAAAACTCGCGAGTCCACTCTCCCCGCTTCTTGTTTTGGAACATTTTGACGAAGCATTTCCAGATAATCACTATCGACCTGGCCCGCTACCAGGGCCATGGTCAAATCCCACTGTTCTGCAATAACCCTGTCATTGCGCTCTTCTGGTGCCAGATAGGAGGAAAACAGAACAAAACTAAAAAGTGACCGTGGTGTCTCTATTTCATATATAACAGTGCCGTAACCGTCCTGATCCAGTTCAAAAAGCGATGGATTAATCTGCCAGCGTTCACGCATAACCTTACGAAGAAGTGACCGCATGAAACTGAGGCGACTCTGGTGCATAGCACCCAGGCGCTCAAGGTCCATCACCTGATTCACCGGTCTTAATGGCAGTTTATTCTCACCTCGTAAAGAGGCATAAATGGGCGCAGGTGTCATCATTTTTATTATTCTCAAATTTCAGTACCCAATGCACTTGCAGCAAAAGTCTGACAATCAGAACAAGGCTGCAGTGGTTACTTAATCTGACGTGTAACAAGAGTAGATTACAGGTTCAATGCAACTGGCTACCTGGCTACTTCCAATCAATTTCAAGGCGTATCATCATTGAAATGTGTATAGACACACAAATCAAAAGGTTATATATATTGATAAGCAAAACTTATCAATATATATATTGCATTTAATATTTTATTCATACGACTGAGAGTGTTTAAACTTCACAAACATCGATTTTTTCGTGCACAACTGCTTCACGCTTGGCTTCTTTCAGAATAATATTAATCAGAGACTGAGCTGATGGGCTCATGGACTTATTGCTCAATTGAACCAATCCGGTGTATCGAACAATGTCTGGTGAAATCATTGGAACAAAGCACAATTTTGTATTCTCATCAGGGAAGGCATACCTGGGCAGAGTGGTAATTCCCATGCCCGCTTCCAGCATTGCAACCAGTGAAATCATGTTGGAAATGTAAAATTGTGAGTTCTGAAGCAGAGGAGCAGCTTCAGTGTCCTGCAAAAGTTGAGAGGTGCCGTTCATGATCAAACGGTGCTGGCTCAATTCCTGCCAGTGCACACCTGATTTTTTTGCTATGGAATGGTTGCTTGGACATACAACACCTAACTGATCCTCCCATATGGGAGTGAAAATCTTATCTGCATGCTCATCAGGCGAAAAATAGTTGCTGATACCAAAATCGACTTGCTGTTTTTCCACCATTTTTAGAACAGCATTCGAATTATCATCATAGAAGCTGATATGTAAATCAGGCGCATCCGCAACAAACTTCAATAATATATCAGGTAATACCTGGCTGGCGATGGAAGGTACAGAAGCAAGCCGCAAGTGACCCGTTTTGTGGGAAGCAAGCAGCGACATATCCTGAGCTAATCTGTCATGGTGCGCGATCAAGTCTTTTGCTTTTGGAATGAACTCTACCCCTAAAGCAGTCAACTCTGTTTTGGCTGTTCGATTATTACGTTTTTCAAAAAGAGACTCACCCAGTTTGTTCTCCAGATCCTGAATTGAAAGAGAGATAGCAGGCTGCGTTCGGTGTGCTTTTTTTGCCGCAGCATGAAACCCCTTTAACTCGGCAACCCAGACAAAATGGCGCAACTGGGCGATTTTGAATTCAGGCAACATAATAAAAAAACCTTATTACATGATATTATTTATTAATTTTTATTATTAATTCGTTACTTTTATGATGCAACCATCATTTTTATAGAAGCAGCATTCTCGTCAAGAAAAAGCTCTTGTAGAAAGACATCCTTATGGAGATAAACATGTCTGACTCGGTATTTCAGAATTACATTGCGGGTAAATGGGTAGAAGGCAACAGTGGTTCAATTGCCAACATAAGCCCTGCTGATCTCAGTGATGTTATTGGTCATTATGCACAGGCCGATGAAGCCCAAACCGTGCAAGCAATCTCGGCTGCGAAAGCAGGTCAGAAGGAATGGGAAAAAAGCGGACTTGAGCAGCGTTATTCGGTTCTTATGGCGATTGGTGATGAACTGATCGCACGAAAAGACGAACTGGGCGCTATTTTAGCCCGTGAAGAAGGAAAAACACTGGCAGAAGGTGCTGGTGAAACCTATCGTTCAGGTCAATTTTTTCATTACTATGCCGCTGAAGTTTTACGCCAGATGGGTGAAACAGCTGATTCTGTACGACCTGGTGTTGAGATAGAAACACGACGTGAGCCTGTTGGCGTAGTGGGTATCATCACTCCATGGAATTTCCCTACTGCAACGGGTGCCTGGAAAATCGCACCTGCTCTGGCTTTTGGTAATGCCATCGTCTGGAAACCAGCCAATCAAGTACCTGCTTCAGCTTGGGCACTGACAGAAATCATCTCTCGCCAAGGGTTGCCTGCTGGTACATTTAACCTGGTTATGGGGCCTGGCTTACAGGTGGGAGATGTATTAATCAATTCCCGTAACATTAATGCTCTGACCTTTACCGGTTCCCTTGAGACAGGTCGTAAAGTAGCCGCCGCAACATCGGTTAATCTTGTTAAATGCCAACTGGAAATGGGCAGTAAAAACGCTCTGGTAGTACTTGATGATGCTGACCTGGACAACGCCGTTGAATGCGCCGTTAACGGTGCATTTGGCGGAACCGGTCAGAAATGTACGGCATCTTCTCGCCTGATTGTCACAGAAGGCATTCATGATCGTTTTGTTGAGGCGGTTATCGAACGCATGAAGAAGCTGGTTATTGGTCACCCTCTGAAAGAAGGCGTTCATATTGGTGCTGTAGCGGATGCCCGCCAGCTTGAACAGAACCTGGCGTATCTCGAACTCGCTAAAAAGGAAGGGGGCAACCTGATTTTTGGTGGTGAAGTTCTGACAGAAGAGACTGAAGGCTACTACATGCAGCCTGCCCTGTTCACAGAAACCAGCAATGATATGACCATCAACCGTGAAGAAGCGTTTGCACCGATTGCTTGTGTCATCAAGGTAAAAGATTATGCAGAAGCACTGTCTACTTTAAACGACACTAACTTTGGACTGACCGGTGGTATCTGCACCGAGTCACTAAAATACGCTACCGACTTCAAACGCAACGCCAAAACCGGCTGTGTCATGGTAAATCTGCCAACAGCGGGTACTGACTACCATGTTCCTTTCGGTGGCAGAAAGGATTCCAGCTTTGGTCCTCGAGAGCAGGGAACTTACGCCAAAGAGTTCTACACCGTTGTGAAAACAACCTACATCCGCGCATAACGGGAGACAGGTTGATGAGCCATACTCTGCATAAAGAGCTGATTGTTATTGATGGACTTCAGTATTCCAACTGGAACCGAACGATCTTTGAACAGCTGCATGCAGGTGGCGTAACGATGGTGCATGCCACCATCGTTTACCATGAGCAGATTCGTGAAACACTGTTACGGATCGCAGAATGGAATCGTCACTTCGAAAACAATCGTGACCTGATCATGCCCGTTAAAAGCGCAGCAGACATCCGTCTTGCAAAAGAGCTGGGTAAAGTAGGCGTCATGTTTGGTGCACAAAACTGTTCTACCATTGAAGACGACATTGGCATGATTGAAATCATGCGTGAGCTGAACCTGATGATCATGCAGCTCACCTATAACAACCAGAGCCTACTGGCATGCGGTTGTTATGAAGCAGAAGACAGCGGTGTAACTCGCTTTGGTAAACAGGCCATCCGTGAAATGAACCGTGCCGGCATGGTGGTTGATATGAGCCACAGCGGTGAGCGCAGTACGCTGGATGCTATCGAGCTTTCAGAACGTCCTATTGTGATCTCCCACGCAAACCCCGTCAGCTTTCACAATGCCAAGCGTAATAAGTCAGACACTGTACTGAAAGCACTCGGTGAATCCGGCGGACTACTGGGTTTCAGCTTATATCCATTTCACCTGAAAAACGGGCCCGATTGCTCTCTGAATGATTTCTGCGAAATGGTCGCTCGTACCGCTGACCTGATGGGTGTCGATCGGATAGGAATAGGCACCGATCTCTGCCAGGACCAGCCTGTTAAAATTCTTGAGTGGATGAGAAACGGTCGCTGGTCAAAGGAAATGGACTATGGCGAAGGGTCTAAATCCAACGCTAGCTGGCCACGCCCCTTGAGCTGGTTTAAAGACAGCCGTGACTTTCCAAATATAACCTCAGGCCTGATATCCAGAGGCTTTAATAACGAAGAAGTAGCGAAAATCATGGGGCTGAACTGGTTGAATTTCCTCGAAGAGGCATTACCAGCCAAGCCTGACTAAAGGATCGCTTTCTGAAAGTAATCCTTCGACTCCAATAATTAATATTAATAAAAATAAATATTTATCAGGAGCGTTCCATGCTGAACACTGCAAACAATACATCACCTCCCGCATTAAAGGAGCAGCATCGCAATAGCCTGCTGTACGGCGTTGATTTACCGGTATTCTTTCTAAGTGGCGGAGGTCTGGCATTATTTGCCATCATGGCACTGTACGACATTAATCTTGTTTCATCCTGGGTTAATACTGCCTTTGCCGCTTCTACCAAAACATTTGGTGCCTACTGGCAAGTATTACTTCTGATGACTTTTTTCATTGGCCTCGTACTTGCATTTGGTCGTACAGGCAAAGTCGTTCTGGGGGGGCTGGCATCACCCGAGATCAGTCGATTTAAGTGGGTCTCGATCATCATGTGTACGCTACTGGCAGGTGGAGGCGTTTTTTGGGCCGCTGCTGAGCCTATGGCGCACTTCACATCACCTCCACCGCTATTTGGCGGTGAAAGCGGCACAAAAGATGCTGCCTATAATGCTCTTGCTCAAAGCTTCATGCATTGGGGATTCCTTGCATGGGCCATTCTGGGCAGTTTGACCGGTATCGTCCTGATGTACCTTCATTACGAAAAAGGATTACCGCTAAAGCCCCGCACCCTGCTCTACCCTGTCTTTGGTGACAAGGCGATGAAAGGCTGGCTGGGAACTCTGGTAGATGCCAGCTGTGTTCTGGCTGTTGTGGCAGGAACAGTTGGCCCTATTGGCTTTCTCGGGCTACAGGTCAGTTTCGGCCTTGAAAAGCTGTTTGGTATAACCAATGACTTTTCAACCCAGATCACTATTCTGATTGTCCTGATCGGTCTTTACACATTTTCCGCTGTCAGCGGTGTGACGAAAGGCATACAAATTCTCAGTTCAGCCAATACTATTCTTGCGGCCGTTTTGATGTTGTTTATCCTATTCTTTGGACCAACAGCGTTCATTTTTGACAGTTACCTGCAATCATTTGGGATTTACCTAAACCAGTTTATTCCTATGGCAACTTTCCGGGCTGATCCGGGCTGGCTCGATTGGTGGACTGTGTTCTTCTGGGGTTGGTTCCTCGGTTACGGGCCGCTGATGGCTATGTTTGTTGCACGGATTTCTCGTGGTCGCACGATCCGTGAAATGGTTCTGATGATCTCGGTTATTGCCCCTGTCATAACCTGCTTCTGGTTTACCATTGTAGGTGGTAGTGGTCTTGCTTTTGAACTGGAAAATCCCGGCGTGATTTCCGAACCTTTCACCGGTTTTAATTTACCTGCAGCTCTGCTGGCCATAACCGAACAGCTGCCAATGGGTTTAGTCATATCTGTCCTCTTTCTGATTCTGACAACCATTTTCGTAGCAACAACCGGTGACTCAATGACATACGCCATCTCTATGGTAATGACTGGCACCGACTCACCACAGGCATCAGTAAGAGTTTTCTGGGGCATTATGATGGGTGTGACGGCAGCACTGCTTATTTCTATTGGATCCGGCGGTATATCAGCCCTTCAGTCGTTTATTGTTGTCACCGCTGTTCCGGTATCGCTGGTACTGCTGCCTTCTCTATGGAACGCCCCCCAAATTGCTAAACAGATGGCTGACGATCAAGGCCTCTAACTTATCGATGAATTAACACCTCCAAAGAGCAGGCCACTTTCTGGCCTGCTCACTCCAACATAAAGATAATAAAATGAAAAAAGCTGTAAAGACTGAACTTTTTGCCTCAAAAGCCCCTCTGGAATGGGCAGTTATTGCTAATGGTCAACTGTCCACTGCTCAAATCCCTATCAATACTGAAGGCCAGGTGGTTGAAGGAGGTATTGAAGCTCAGGCACGGCAGACTATGGACAATTTTAAACATACGATTGAAGCCGCAGAATTAACCATGGCAGATGTTACTCAGGTTCTGATCTATGTTACTGACCGAAACCAATTACCTGTATTTAATAAAATTTATGCGGAATACTTTGAAGCACCCTACCCTAATCGAGCCGCTATGATTGTTGCAGGTTTGGCTCGAGAAGAAATGCTCTGTGAAATTGTTGCTTACGCAGCGGTACCTTAAAACAGCTGAAACTTTTTATGCCCGAAACTTAACCACTTTCGGGTATTTTTCAGCCATAAGCAAATAACAAACTATTAACCCTTTCTAATACCTCAATAGATATTCAGCACTGAAGAAGCTTTTGTAAACACACGTGCATAACGAATCAGGGCGGAAGCTTCATACGTACGACCATGCTAATTAATCATTAGGTAAACCCCCGGCTATGCCCTATCTCTTTATCACATCTCTACACCCAAGAACTGGCGCGCTATGCGCCAGCCTTCAACGCAGGTCTGTAATTTTGCCCACCCCTTCCAAACTGCCAGCCAACCGGGGCGACCTGTGTGCTTGGAA
>NZ_JBPCXO010000043.1:0-7515 GCF_051008435.1 Endozoicomonas sp.
CGGATTTGGCCATTTTCTATGATTCTTTTCGTTGAATAGCTCGCTATTCGCCTCAAATAATCATAAAAACTGTCTCAAACCGGACTTTTTCTCGCTACGGTCGGCTAAGTCCGACAGACTCCTAGGCTTAATGGCTAATTAGAAGTAGCAGTAATCAACAGGGGCGCAGGACGTCCCTGTTTAACTTTTTTAAACGTTCCGTTTTTTATACCTCATGATTTTAGAGCCGGATAGAGCCATTTCTTGCGCTATGGACACCTGTGAACTGTGTCAAAAAGTGTTCCGCTGTTTTGGCCATTTTTGCCATTGTCTGCGTGTGGGATAGTGAGTATTTTTCAGTCTGTCAGAATAATAAAAACTATTCGCCGTTGACGTTGGTTGTAATGCTGTTCTAGAGAGCGGTTGTTGCAGGGGGGAGGTAAGCTGTTTTGCTTAAGCCCGCCGACAGGCTTACGCTCAAGGATGTTGTAATGAAGTATAAAATAAAAAAAACCCACACTACTCAAGATGCTCGCCTTGTCCGTTCTATCGGTGTGCAAAAGTCCCTGCTGACGATTGCCGTCGCCTCTGCTGTTTCATCCATGTCCCTCAATGCCCATGCGCTTTCCTATGAGTTTGGCGAAGTGATGGTGGATTGGGATAACACTGTTGGTTATTCCGCTGCTTGGCGTGCCAAGGATCAGGATAAAAATGCCCTGGCGAATGTTAACGGGGATGATGGTAATAGGAACTTTGATAAAGGGGCCATGGTCGCTAATCGAGCATCTCTCTTATCTGAAGTCAGTGTTCAGTATCGTGATTTTGGTGCATTTGTTAGAGGTAGTGCATTCTATGACGATGTTTACTTTGGTAAAACAGATAACGATCTAACCGGCAATGCTGGGTTTAATGACAATACTCAAGCTGTTCATGCGAAAGATGCGCGACTTCTTGATGCATTTGTTTATGGGAATTTCGATGTTCTGGACAGAAACCTGAATGTTCGAGTTGGTAGACAAGTCGTTAGCTGGGGTGAGAGCTTGTTTATTTCAGGTATCAGCAGCTCCATGAGTCCAGCCGATGGAACTAAGTCAAATGTTCCCGGCATTGAAGTAAAAGATATTCTACTTCCTGTTGGGCAAGTTTTTGCACAAATTGATCTAACGGAAAATCTCGCCCTTTCAGCTTATTCTCAATGGGAGTGGGCGAAGACAGAGATTAACGAAGCCGGTAGTTATTTTAGTACCAGTGATATTCTTGATGAAGCTGGCGAAGTTTTCTTGTTGCCAACAGGTAACTCAAACTTTCCGTATTTACCGGTTTCCAGAAATGAGGCTTTAGATAAAGAGGCAAGTGATTCTGGCCAGTATGGTATTGCACTGAATTACTATGCGGAGAATGTCGGTAACGGAACTGAGTTTGGACTTTATTACCTGAATTATCATGACAAGAGTCCAACAATGGTGATGGATTCAGTTGCGACTTCTCCCATTCCTGTCTCTTATCATCTTGAATATCTTGAAAATGTTAAGTTGATTGGAACAAGCGTTGGCACCTTAGTTGGGGAAACTAATGTTGGTGCTGAACTCTCCTACCGTAAGGGGGCAGTAGTTCTTGATCCAAGTAACTTAAATGATCGTGATGACACCATACAAGCACAGCTTTCTTTCACTCATTCTTTTGGTGTGACCTCCTTTGCTGATGATGTGATTTTCAGCGGGGAAGTTGGTTACAATCGTTTGCTCGGGGCTGATACCTCCAAACTGCGTGAAGGTGAAGAGCTTGAAGGCTCTGGTTTGGCAGGTCTAGTCACCCTGAGTTACAACAGTGTGTTCCCTGGTATTGATATGGAAGTTCCTATCAGTTTCCGCCATAACATCAAGGGCCACTCTAAAGCCGGTAACTTTACATCAACGGCTAACAATTCCGATCGGGCCAGTGTAGGCGCCAAATTTATCTATCAGGGTGGGCTGGAGTTTGCTTTGAACTACTCCGCCTTCTTTGGTGATTACGAAGATAACGCGATCACTGATCGTGATTATGTCTCGTTCAATGCGAAGTACAGCTTCTGAGCCAGTCGTTAAGGAACAGATAATTATGATAAAAACAGATGCCTATAGCGATAGAAAAACATTCTTCGCTCTTCCTCAACAGGGAATGCAGCAAAGCAAAAGGTTTTTCTCAACAAAGAGTCTTCTCACTGCCAGTCTAACGAGTCTGGCACTGATTGCGGCTTCTGCCCAGGCCAAGGTTTCTCCTGAAGAAGCCGCCAAACTGGGTAAAACGCTGACGCCCATGGGGGCTGAAGCAGCGGGTAACAAGGAAGGCACTATCCCTGCCTGGAACCCGGACTTTAAAGTTCCCGAAGGTTTTCAGGGTAAGGGGACTCGCTACGTTGACCCTTATGCTGACGAAAAGTCATTGTTCACGATTACTGCTGAGAACGTGGATCAGCATAAGGACAAACTGGCTCCGGGAATGCTGGAGTTGTTTAAGCTGTATCCAGAAACCTTTAAGATGAACATTTACCCTTCACACAGGGACGGTCGTTTTTCTGAGTTTGCTGAAAAAAACGTTATTTCAAATGCGACCCGTGCAGAATTGGTAGACGGCGGTGATGGTGTTATCAACGCTTTTGGAGGATCTCCCTTCCCAATTCCTCAGAGTGGTGTAGAAGCCATTTGGAATATGCTGTTGAAGAGTGGTTCTCATTACTGGAAAGCCACCGCTACCAATATTCTGGTTTATCGGAATGGATCACAGCAGTCAGGAAGACAGACTACAACCCGTCTTTCTCCTTTCTATAATTCGGAAATGACATTAAGTGCATTCCAGGAGCAGAGACTGCCTCGTCTGTATCAGACCGTACAGACCCTGGCACCTACTCGAGAGAAAGGTAAGGCGGTTCTGGCTTATGAATACATCAATCCAAAAGAGCAGCCTCGTGCAGCCTGGTCTTATACACCCGGTGTACGTCGTGTGCGTCGCGCTCCAACCGTTTCCTACGATACTCCGCAGGGATTGGGTAAGCTGAGAACCACCGATGGTTCATACGGTTACAACGGTTCTCCTGACAAGTACAACTGGACTCTGGTTGGCAAGAAGGAAATGTATGTTCCTTACAATAACTACAAGTTTGAAAACAAGGATGTAGATTTCAAAGAGTTGTTACCTAAAGGTCATGCTAACCCTGACTACATGCGTTATGAGTTGCACCGTGTCTGGGTGGTTCGTGCTGAGCTGAAGGATGGTGAACGCCATGTCTACAAGACGCGTGAGTTCTTCCTGGACGAAGACAGCTGGATGGTCATGCAGGTAGATCAGTATGATAACCGTGACATTCTGTGGCGTACGACTCTGGTGAATACTATCAATATGTATGATATGCCGGGTATCGAACGTCGTTCAGTGCTGTACTACGATCTGGTATCTCGTGAGTATCTGGCCGCCGATCTGTTTAATAAAGAGCCGGTTCAGCCTATTGTGAACCAGGATCCAAAACAGTTGTCGTATTTCACACCCTCCAATTTGCGTAAAATTGGCGTACGTTAATTAATTAGCGTCAAAAAACGGCGTATCTGGAAGCAGGTACGCCGTTTTACATTAAGCGTTAATTGACTTTGGCTGTTAATTTTGCAGCGGGTGCCAGTTTAGGGAGGATGTAATCCTGCACTTTTTGAATGCCTTCAGGGCTGAACCATTGAAGCACCCAAAGAAAACCATAACTGGTGTAGTAGAGAGCAGGTCTTGCCAGATAACTCCAGAAACGAGTGTATACAGGCTGCAGTAACCATTTATGGCCGAATTGTAGTCCCGTAATAACAAAAGCTTTTGTGGCACCAAAATGCGAGTCCAGAGCCATAGCCAATAGCCCGGTTCCCACCGCTAAGGTAATTGAAATGGCTGCAGGTACCAGAGAAGTTCCAAAGAAGGCCAGGCCAACAGCACTGAGCGACAGTGTCCAGACCAGTACTTGAGCTGACTTGAGTTTGGAGGAAGCGCCCGTTAAGTCAGCATCTATTGGAGAGATATAGACATCACGTCCGAGTTTCTCGCTGCTAGTGTAGCCAGCTTGTGCAAGCCCCCCAGTCTTAGCCGCAGTTTCCATGCTTTGAAGCTTAATACCTACTTTGTTGACAATATTGGCGTCGCTGAGATCCACCGTTTCCCCGGACTTGTCGGCCTGCCTGGCAAGATCTGCTGTAGATTGGCACTTAGCGTTTTCTATGTAGTGCCGTTCTTGCAGGGCTTGTGAGGCAAGCTCGGGCGTGGAATCACCTTCCATGTTCAAAAAGCTGACCACATAATCTTTTCCCGTGTATAGATCCCGACAGGAATAACTCGTCGTCACCAGAGAGGCGGCTTGTGCGATCGTCGGCTGCTGCGTTGTAGCAGTGTCATCGGAAAGTACAATCTGGGAAAAACCAGCAGTCAGAATCATTAAGAAAAAGAGTTGTGAAAGGTGTTTCATGGGTGCCTCCAGTAAAGGAGCAAAGAGAGACAAGACAATCAGGAATAGAGCAAAAGAGGAGAAGTTGTTTTCTTGAACAACATAGGCAGAAATTAGCACAGATTGGTGTGTTTGTAGAATTTGTGAGTTCGTCTTGTCCGCTTTTGCTATTGAGAGAAGAACGGGCTGGGGTGTAATTTTGCTACTGTGAAAAAAAGAATAAACAGGCTCCGGCCTTAGGCGCTAAAAAGCCTGGTGAGGGACACGATCATGTATATTGAAAACACTGCTGAACAGAAAGAGCTTCGTCGCGAACTACGCGAGTACTTTGCCAAATTGATCACGCCCGAAGTCAAGGAAGCCTGTCACGGGAATGAGAGCGGAGATACGTACATGAGCGTGATCCGCCAGATGGGTGATGATGGCTGGCTGGCACTGGGCTGGCCCAAAGAATATGGTGGTCAGGGTCGCTCGACCAGTGAACAGTTGATCTTTTTTGAAGAAGCCGAGCTCGCTGGTGCTCCTATTCCCTTCGTTACTCTGAACACTGTGGGACCCGCCTTGATGGACCACGGATCAGAAGATCACAAAAAAGAGTTTCTGCCAAAAATTGCTAAAGGTGAAGTGCACTTTGCCATCGGCTATACCGAACCCGGTGCCGGTACAGACCTGGCTTCTCTGCAGACCAGTGCGATTAAAGACGGTGATGATTACATTATCAATGGCACAAAGGTGTTCACCAGCAGTGCTGAAGGTGCTGATTACATCTGGTTGGCAGCAAGAACGGACAAAGAATCCAAGCACGGTGGTATTACCCTGTTTATGGTGGACACTAAGTTGCCGGGATTCTCTGTAGCCCCTATTTATACTGTGGGTGATGTTCGAACGAATATGACCTACTACGAGAATGTTCGTGTGCCTGCTTCCATGATTGTGGGCGAGCTGAACGGTGGCTGGAAATTGATTACTTCCCAGCTGAATCATGAGCGTGTAGGTCTGGCAGCCATTGGTATTAATGCTATTGGTAACTATCAGAAAGTACTGGATTGGGCTCGTGAAGAGCAGCCGAATGGCCTGCGTGTCATTGATGAGCCCTGGGTACAAAGTGCTCTGGCGGAAGCTTACACTCTGCTGGAAGCCATGAAGGTTAAAAATGCCCGAATGGCCTGGGAGCTGGAAAGGAATGAACTGAATCCTGCTTTTGCATCGGGTATCAAAGTCTACAGTACTGAGTGTGTCATTGACGTGTATCGCCTGTTACTGGATGTTGTGGGCCCGGCTGGTCTGGTGAAGCGGAATAATTCTGCTGCCATTGTCCAAGGTGAGCTGGAAGAAGAATACCGCAAGTGCCAGATCAATACCTTTGGCGGCGGTGTTAACGAAGTTCAACGTGAACTGGTTGCAATGTTTGGTCTGGGCATGAGAAGAGCTGCTCGATAATGATCAAGAGCACCTGGGATGTTCACAGGTGCTCCAACCCTTTCTTTCTTAATCGTTCTCAGACTATTTCTTCTGTCGGCTCCGTCTCTTTCACACTGTTTCTCTTCCTGAATTCTCCTGGGGTAATACTGGTCCATTTTTTAAAGGAGCGGTGAAATGCGCTGGGTTCGTCAAATCCCATCATCGATGCGACCGAATTAATGCTCATATCTGACCGAGTCAGGTAATCAATGGCTGCATCTCTTCGACAATCGTCTTTTACTCTTTGATAGGACGTGCCTTCTTTCTCCAGCCTTCGGCGCAGTGTTCTGGAAGAAATATTCAGCATCTCTGCCACTTCATTAAACCCCGGAATCTTGCGAGTGAAGTTACTGCCGATCAGTGACCGAATCTTTTTAATGATGCTTTCGTCTTCATTGACGATCGTAAACAACTCCAGAGGAGCCGTTTTCAGAAACTGATGCAGGGACTCTTCTGTGTGGACCAGGGGCGCATCCAGAAAGTGAGCCTTGAAGGTAAAGGCATTTTCCTGCTGCTGAAAGTGGATAGGGCAGTCGAAATAGAAACGGTAGCCGCTGTTACTGAGAATTTCCGGTCCAGTCACTTTAACTTCTTTGATCGGGATAAAGGTGCCGATCAGCCAGCAAATGAATCGATGCCACATGGACATATAGTTGATAATGGTGAGCTGCTTCTGAAGATCCATGTCATGACTGGGCTCCACCCGGAATGTCCGGTGAACCAATGTCGCATATTCTCCATCATCAGAGAGGTAATATGGTGCTTCCTTACTGACTTTAAGGCCCTTGGCTTCATAGAGCAAAGCATAAAAATCAACACTTCGTTGTAAGGCTATACGCAGGCTCGGGCTATGGATAACGCTATAGCAGAACATACGGAAAGTGCCCATAGGAACCTTAGTACGAGTGATTCCAAAGCACTCATCTTTGAGCAGGTCTGACACCCGACTGTAAAGTCGGCTGAAATCCTGTGCGGTGATGTCCTGTTCCAGTTGCTGGTCAGGAGACAGATCCATAGGGTTGAAGGAAAAGCCGATTTCTTCAACGATCTGTTCTACCTTATGGCCGTTTTCTGCCGCTACCTTGAGCAGCAGTCGTGCGTATTTGGCGGGTATGGCTTGCTCGCTCATCGTTATTCTTGGTCCTGGTAATCCAGTGCTTGACGGTTGAAAAACTGGGAGCTCAATCTGAAAAATCATGATTGGGGCAACAATCAGTTTTCTAACGGCAGAGGCATTTACTTCTTTTAATGGATGGATCAACTGGGGCCATGATATGAAATTTTGTCGATTTGATCCAATTTTCAACCAATTGTCTTATCAAATGATTTCCAGAAGGGGGATTTTCGGGAGATTGGATGGATAGCACGTAAAATTCATAAAGACGCTTTGACAAGACTGAAGGCCTTGAAAATACAGAACTGTTGGATTTTTGCTGTGTCAGCCGAAAAAATAGCAAAGCGAGACGTTCGACACTTTATGAAATTTCCGGGCTAGGAGCCTGTCGGACTTAGCCGACCGTAGCGAGAAAAAGTCCGGTTTGAGACAGTTTTTATGATTATTTGAGGCGAATAGCGAGCTATTCAACGAAAAGAATCATAGAAAATGGCCAAATCCGGCTTTTTCG
>NZ_JBPCXO010000044.1:0-3315 GCF_051008435.1 Endozoicomonas sp.
CATGTATTGTGAAAGGGTGCATCGTGCGGTAGTCGGGCGAGTAGTACTTCTCATTTTCATCCCTGATAAACAATCATTTGGGTCAATTATCAAATTTCGGAACACGCTGTCAATGCGTAAGTCCTAGAGCCTTTTTCTTTCGGTTTTGATGAGTGGAGTGGTTTGATCGGTGGGCGTATTCATTCCTTGTTTAAAGCGGTGGAAGGGAGCTCCCTGCAAGACTGGGTTGCTTTATCACTTAAACAGTCAGATAAGGGTGAGATCAGTGCGATATTTAAAGCGCTTGGACAGACTCTGGCAGAATTTCATTTGCGTCACAGAGCTTCAGCAATTAATGGCCTTTCTACCCTTTCCAGAGCGGTTCATCATGACCTGAACTTCAAGAATGTCTTTTATGATGAAAAATCGGGCTTCTCGCTGATTGATACCATCGGGCTTTCTGTTTCAATCTTGGAACCCTCAGAAGTGCGCCATGATTTGAAGCGACTGTTTGAAGATATGGAAAAAAGCGGGATGAACAGGAGTGTGTTTATTAAGGCCTATGTGCATCAGTGGCCTGAAGCCGTTCAGGAAAGTCTTCAATCAGAAATAGAAGCGCTTCACTGATTGATTGAACTCTGTAGTGGATCAGTGTTTCAAGTGCTGACGGAATAGGAGTGCCGCTCTTCTCAAAATATGAAAAATGACTACAGAGCCCGAACTGGCGGCATTTTCATAGTAGAAAGCTTTTCATGAGCAGATCCCGTTAATATGACTAACAGAATAGTTATGAACATAGACAGGTAAAGAACGGTCAAAGATCAATATCACCGAGAAAAGGAGTTCTCTTTTGATTACTGACAGAATATCAGATGAACCAAAACCGTTGGAGTCTAATACTAGTGGACATGACCAAAGTCACGGTGCAACAGTTCTGGGGTTTCATACGGTTAAATTGGAAAAGGATTGTTCAAGAGAAATGACCGCCCGGCCTCCTTCTCATGTTCTTGAATCAGGTGGGCGATTGAGGAATCGGGCTACGGTTTTATATGAGCTGGATATATCGTCTATGACCATTGAGAGAGGAAGCGATCCAATTTATCAAGCCGTTGTAGACCTTTCACATATACCCTTTCATCAGTTATTGATGCCTGAAAAATATTTCTCCAAGTCTTTCTGTGATCATTTGAATCAGTATCTCATTTCAAATGAATTAAGGGACAGTAACGACTTGCATATTCGATTGTGTGTGGCAGGTCTGAGAGAGAAAGATAAAAAGGCTGCTCCGGGTGTCAATGTAAATGCTGCTCAGAGCTATCTTTCTGATATCCGAAAATTACTGGGACCACTTGCCAGATTAGGTCGGGATTTCAGGCGTGAGTACAGTGAGATGTTTGGCCCTTTACCGGATCGAAGAGTTGCTGAGGAGTGCATCGTTGAATCTCACCCTTATAAGGCCAGAAAGCGATATCTTCAGGCAAATACCAAGTCTATTCATGCTCCCGCCAGCTATGAACTAGCCCAACAACAAGTATTGAAGCTACCGAGAAGAAAGCACACAGGAAAAAGGTCAGGTTTAAAAAGCGACAAAATACTCCGTCAGGTGCTTTTAAAGAGACTTCGAAAAGTCGGCATTAAGGAAGCAATCCCTGAGTTATTGGGGTTTGTTCCATCAAAAGTTGCCGATAAGCAAGTCAGAAAAACAGCCTTTACAGACAGTCATTGGGCTTTGAACCTTCTTCATGGAAATGAAAGTCATCTTATACAGCTGGCTATGTTGGCTGATCTGGGTGTGATGGATCAAGAGACATTGACATGGATAATTGATCACAGCTTATGGGTGCCTTTGCTGGATAGAATTTCAGCAGCCAGTTGTGAGAGTTATTTAATTAAAAATCCCTCCGCTGATGATTTGACTCAGCTGGATAATCTGGGAGGAGATACTACTGTCAGACCGACTCAGGTTACCCTGAGGTCAGGCAGTTTTATGTTATCAGCCAATAATCCAGAGAGTATTCACCGTCGCTTTCTAGCAGGAGAATTTTCCGATGCAATTGCGAGGCTGAACAAAGAGCTGGACACTGAAGGTGTAATGAAGCTCCTGAACATGTTGGGAGTTCCTGTTTCAGATAATGATGCTGAAAACAGGGAAGCCTTGGGAGAAGTGGAGAAAGATCTTGCAGGGTTGGAATGGGCAATTACCAATAAGCAACTGACAACTATGCAGCATATTGCGGAACAGATGGGGCTTGAGGATGAAACTGAGCTTTTCAGAAAAGAGACAGCAACGACGGGAGACTTTTTCCTGTCAGAGGAGTTCAGGCAATTGATACGAGAGAAAGCAAGAAGGCACCTTAAGAAAGGAAGAAAAGTATATGGTGTGGATAGCAAAACAAACAGCATCGTACAGATACAGATAGCAGCAGAAACAGAACGTTTTAGCTCTTTTGTTGTATACAGAGATTGATTCAGTCGGAATAAACCATAAAAGCGGTGTACCTTTCCAGATTAGAGTGCTCATCCAGTCTTACTTTTTTCGTCCCCTGGGTATTAATGCCATACACTATTTTGCCACTGGCAATGTCTCTTCTGGCTTCTTCTCTGACGCATTTTTCCACTTGAGGGGTGCTGCTTGAAAACTGGCCATTCAGTGAGTCATCCCGGGTGAGAACCGTCTCGGGTGGTTGGCACTGAAATTCAGAGATCTCTCCCAGTGTCTTCAGTTGATCGTTACGAATAACCCACTCAATGAGGGCCAGGTTATTTTCAACCTCCTTGAGTATTCGAATGTTCTCATCATCACTTTTTCCAGGAAGTTGTTGCAGAATATTCTGAATGAATGAGGCCCGCCCTGCTGGGGGAAGCTGGCTGTTTAGCTGCCTGATAGCCAGTGAAAACTCACTACCGAGCAGCCGGGTATGAAGGGCATCTGGAGAATTGCCCAGTAGGGCTCGTCTTAAGCCTATCATAGGACTTACGCATTGACAGCGTGTTCCGAAATTTGATAATTGACCCAAATGATTGTTTATCAGGGATGAAAGTGAGAAGTACTACTCGCCCGACTACCGCACGATGCACCCTTTCACAATACATGGGCTTTTTGATTAGTGAGCCAAAATCATCAACATGCACAAGGCTGGCAGAAGTGACAGGCATTTCTCACGACAGCGTTAATCGCTTTCTTCAGCGCGAGGATTATCAACCAAAAGAGGCCCTTTTACAGGTTGGCTGATCATTTTTGGGCCTCCTGCCTGATTTTTAGATAGAGATAATCAAGATCATTGTAACCACATGCCTTGTATATTATCCGCTTGATGACACCATTGAAGGCTTCGA
>NZ_JBPCXO010000045.1:0-7069 GCF_051008435.1 Endozoicomonas sp.
TGGATACACGGCAGTAGCAGAGCGTGGGTGCAGCTTCGTTGCTGAATCCCATGAGTTCAGCCACGTCATAATAACGTGTACCGCCTTTGGTCTTTCTGGCTGGAAGCAACTCGCCTGTACTCTCCCATTTCCTCAATGTTGAGTGGTCAGTACCCAGCAAGCGAGCTGCTTCACCAATCTTGACTAATCTCTTATCCATAGTGTGAGATTATGATAGATAATCATAGTTTACTCAATACTGTTTCAAACCCTACTCATCGCTTCTCAGATCAAAACTTTCAAACGCTTGCACTCGGAAACTACCAGGCCATAACTCCAGGCTTCGCTTTTTGGAGCTGGCTCCTCATGCTCAATCAACTTGTGACACATTTGCATCGGATTAAGCCCTTTCTTCTTCAGTCGCTCCAGAACCTGCTTCAACTCAACATCATGGGGATCGTTGGCGTCGGTCTCCTGATGACGTTTTTTGACCGCTACTTTCATTTGTTTCATAACATTCTCCATATTTCATTAACATATGAATTCAGGATTTATTATTGAGAACGGCTCTCAGCCCATATACCTCTTACTCTATACTCAAATAATTGATTCTGCGTGCAGTAGTGCAGGAGGAAGTTCATGAAACGTCTCTACTACCTAACCCAATCACTGGACAGTGTCAGCAAGATCTCAGACGATCTCCACCGGGAAGGTTTATCAGATTGGAACATTCATGTTCTTAGTAAAGATGCTGCCGGTCTCTACCACCGCCATGTTCATGGTGCCAATCTTTTCCAGCAAAATGATCTGATCCACTCGGGTGAAATGGGTGCCATGATTGGTGCGACTCTGGGCATTTTGGCGGGTCTCATGGTCGACAGTCTGTTCACTCTACCTATGCTGGTTCCTGCTGCAGTGATGGTCAGCGCCACCCTGTTTGGAGCCTGGTCAGGTGGACTGGTAGGCATCACAAAGGAGAACTACAAGGTCAAACGCTTTCATGACGATCTTGAAAAAGGGCAATACCTGATAATGGTCGACGTTCACAGAACACAGGAGCTGCTCGTTAAGCAACAGGTTCAACGCTATCACCCAGAAGCTCTACTGTCTGCTCAGGGCTCAAGTTTGACACAACCCTTCAGTTACAACTTCTGGTTTTCTCCCCGCAGAGCCTAAACTCCTATAGAACCGCCCCGTGGTTCCTGCGGGGTCCACACAAACCCACCGTCGTATGCAGCAGAAGTTGCTGTCATTAAATCTTCATGAAATTTCAAAGTAACTGCCTTGAAGAATACCTAGCTTTTATATTGTGGAAGCAGTAACCGGCATCGAAGTGATCATCATGGAAGATGTTTTGCTGAGTGTTTTTAAACTGTGACGGGTTCGTGGATTTTTTTTGTCATGTTTGAATGCCGTGTGCCGATAGTCGTTTCTCCACATCATCAATTGTTTCAATGGAGCTGAAATGAACGACTTGAAAAAGCTGATTCACTTCGAACAAAAGGTCGGAGATGTCGCTTACTGGTTATTGACCATACTCGTTATTGCCTGGCCAACCTACTCACTGCTTTTATAGGCAATGTGCAGGGAAACAGCATTATGACAACGAGGGCTCTTCATCATCATAACGAGAAACAGAGCGAGCCCTGATTTCCACTTTTTCAAAACGATCGACCATATCCCTTGAAGGCTGCCGACCTAGATAGCTAAACAAAATACACGCCATCATAGAGATGGCAAACCCCGGCACTATCTCATAAAGATCGAACACCCCACCGGACAATGGCTTCCATACCAACACGGTAATCGCACCGGCAATAATACCCGCCATTGCCCCCGATCCCGTCATTCTTTTCCAGTAAAGAGACAAGAGCAGAGCGGGTCCGAATGCTGCCCCGAAACCAGCCCAGGCATAAGACACCATTCCAAGTACACTACTGCCGGGATTCATCGCCAGCCAGGTTGCAATCACTGCAATACCCACAACAGACAGACGACCCACCAACAGAACTTCCTGAGCATTGGCACCACTTCTAAAAATATCCCTGTAGAAATCTTCAGCAAAAGCCGTAGAACAGACCAGTAATTGGGAGTCAGCCGTACTCATAATGGCCGCCAGAATCGCTGCCAACAGAATACCGGCAATAACCGGATGGAAGAGAGTATTCACCATCAACATAAAAATGGCTTCCGGGTCATCCAGCTGTATACCGGATCTCTCGGTATAAACAATACCAGCAAGACCGACCAGCAGCGCCCCCAGCATACAAATACCCGTCCAGCTGACGGCGATACGTCTTGCCAGAGTTAACTGGCCCGACGACTTCACCGCCTTGAATCGAGCCAGAATATGAGGCTGACCAAAATACCCCAGCCCCCAACCTAATAAGGAGAAAATAGTAATCAGAGACAGAGCCTGGCCTTCACGAGTGGTAAAGATGTTGAGTAGCTCCGGGTTCAGCTCTCCAATTTCTACAAATACCCGATCAGCACCACCACTGACTTCAAGTGCCGCAATGGGCACAACCAGCAACGCAGCGGCCATTAATAACCCCTGAATCAGATCTGTCCAGCAAACCGCCAGAAAGCCACCAAACAGGGTATACGAAATCACAGACATCATGCCGATGATCACGGCCCATTCATAATCAATACCGAAAACAGACTCAAACAGTTTGCCTCCGGCCACCAGTCCAGAGCTGGTATAAAACAGAAAAAAGATCAGGATAAATGCGGCAGAAACGGGCTGTAATAGCCCCTTACGATCCTCAAAACGATTAGCAAAGTATTCTGGTAAGGTCAGGGAATCATCGGCCACTACGCTATAGATTCTTAAACGCCGGGCAACAATCAGCCAGTTCAGCCAGGTTCCTCCCAGCAACCCAGCAGCTAACCAGAAAGCCTCAAGCCCTGCCGCAAAAGCATAACCGGGTAGACCCAGCAGCAACCAGCCACTCATATCAGACGCCCCTGCACTCAAAGCAGCTGACCAGGGTCCAAGAGAACGTCCCCCGAGAAAATAATCTGCTGAATTGAGTGTTCTCTGCCAGGCGATATAGCCGACCCCCAGCATCATAGAAAAATAAACTACGAAGGTCAGGATAATCTGCAGGTTTCCTTCAGACATAATAATTTCCCTGATTGTCGTTCATGCCCTTTTTTATCAAGGTAGTTCATTTATCACTCTTCTGTAACATTTCTGTGTTTTTTATAGCCATTTGAATTAATCTCCCTCCTTATTCTGATCACCAATCTTAACCATCTACTCAACTGCAGATTTCCTTTCGGATTAAAATTATCTGGCTATCCTTAGATTCCATCTCCAGTCTTAATGATCTGCCAGCATCTTGATACTGGCTTCTGTCTGTAGCCGACTGTCTGAGTACAACCCATGGCAATGCATCGCGTGATCCAACTGAAAGAGTGCGACCGAGTCTGGATTAATGTCAATCTGGCTACCTTTGACCCATCCCTGTCTGATCCCTACGGCTCAAGACACCGTTGCGCTCTGGGTATTCATAAGGGAAAGATCGCACGCATTGAACCCATGTCAGCAGTAACTGCCACCCGACTACCTTATGATGTGATTGACGGCCATAACGGCTGGCTGACACCGGGTCTCATTGACTGCCATACCCATCTGGTATTTGGTGGTCACCGGGCTCAGGAGTTCGAATTAAGATTGAAAGGTGTCCCTTATGAACAGATTGCCGCTCAGGGAGGGGGGATTCTTGCCACAGCCAGAGCAACCCGGGTGCGCTCCAAAGAACAACTCATCAAGTCCGCCCTGCCCCGTCTCAAGGCATTAACTGCCGAAGGGGTCACACTGGTTGAAATCAAGTCCGGTTATGGCCTGAACCTCGTCGATGAAATCAAGATGCTCGAGGTTGCCAAAGAATTGCACAACCGGCATACCGTAAAAATCGTCAGTACATTACTGGTAGCCAGCGCACTTCCCCCTGAGTTTGCTGGCAGAACCGATGAATACGTCGATATGATATGCCAGCGGCTGATTCCGGAAGTCGCTGAGAAGAAGCTGGCTGAAGCAGTGGATATCCATTGTGAAAATAACGCTTTCTCCATGACTCAACGCATCAGAATCTTTCAATCTGCTATCGATCATGGGCTTCCAACAAAGTGCCACACAGAACAATTCAGTAAAGGCGGAGGCGCCTCTCTGGCTGCACACATGAATGCCCTTTCCTGCGATCACCTTCAACATATTTCCGAGCAGGGCATTGCTGACATGGCGGAATCAGGCTCTATAGCGGTACTGCTTCCCGGCTCTTATTACTTTATGCGTTGCGATACGACGCCTCCTGTTGAGCGCTTAAGGCACTACGATGTCCCCATTGCTCTGGCTACGGATACCAATCCAGGGACATCACCGTTAGCCTCCATCAGATTGATGATGAATATGGGCTGCATCTTTTTTCAGCTCACACCCGCAGAAGCTCTGGCTGGCGTCACCATCAATGCCGCTCGTGCTCTGGGCATCTCAGATCACTATGGCAGTCTTGAAGAAGACAAATCCGCAGACTTTTGTCTCTGGGACATAGATCACCCCAATGAACTGGCCTATCAATTAGGACATTGCCCTTTGCAACAACGGGTCATTGACGGACAAATCATAGATACCAGCCAGCCAGAAAACACTTGATACCTCTGCACTGCATTAAAGCAAAAGGGTTTACTGAAAAATCTCATCCAGAGTGTAAGTCGTAACCGCCTCCCCCGCTTCTGTAGCTACTTTCAACATCTTCCGTGCCAATTCCCAATCATGGGCAGGCCTGAACTTCTTCAAACCAGGTAATTGACAGAGAAAAGGTAAAAGTTTGGCCGCCAGATCCTCACCCAGCCTGCTTTCTTTTCTTTGCCCCAATAAAAGCGATGGTTGAAAAATACTCACTCTCTGAAAAGGCAGTTGCTTGATCGCTTGCTCCAACTCACCTTTCATTCTGAAATACTCCGATATACTCTGCGGATTGGCTCCACTGGAACTGATCAGCAGGTAATGAGGCACATTATTGCCTGCAGCTATTTGGGCAGCTTCTAACTGATAATCAAAATCTATGCGTCTTTGGGCTTTGAGGGAGCCAGCCTTCTGTTTCGTGGTCCCCAGGCAGGAAAAAAACAGATCGCCTTTTATCACCTCTTTGTACTGACCCAGATTCTCGAAATCAATGATATGACTTTCAAGCTTGTCAGACTTTTGTAGTAACTCTCTTCGAGTAAGAGCAACCACCTTTTCTATTTCACTGGATTCCAGAAGCTGATTCAGCAGCTCAGACCCAACCAAACCTGTGGCACCAATGATAATGGCTGTTTTAGGCATGATGCTCTCCACTACTTTTGAAGTTTTTTCTTATGGAGTGAATGATATACCGGATTGGACTGGAAAGCTGGAAAGGTGAAATCTCTGCCTGATCACCAAGGTTCGTGGAGTGAGAAAATGAAGTTTCCATTCAACCGCCCGGGCAACTCTTACTTCTTAGATTTAGATAACCATGGACGTATAGTAATTTCTGACAACGACTAAACCAGTCAACCTTGATCCTCACTAACGGTGAATATCCTGACGTAGCCTCACAAATCATAAAATCAGTGACTAACTCGAAATAGGCTATATTCAACTCCTATAAAAAATTCAGTCCAATGTGATTACTATGCTAATCAAATATAAACGACTGAGTACTGCTTTAGCATTGGTCAGCCTCTTCGTCCTGAACGCCTATCCGGCAGAACAGCAGCCTTTGACTGGAGGAGACTATATCGGTGTTAAGTACCCTGAAAGTTATTGCACTGGAGAAACCTGGTGCGCCATATGCACTATATATGGCTGCGGATGTTGTGGAGGTTTAGCTGTAGCAGCCGTCGTCGCTACATCCATAATATATGCTCTCGATATTCCTGCCTTGATTAATCAGTCCAACTATCAACCTACCTGTGAGAGCCCATTAATTTCAGCGGTTGATTATGATTTCGAGGATCAGAATGATTCTTGCCCTCAGGGTTTTCATTCACTCGGAACTCTGCGCCTATTCAACGAAGGGGACTGCCGCTATTACAACATCACTTCGGGCTATGAGCACTCCAACTTTACCCAGCTGATGCTCAATAATAATGAAACCCTCAATGCAAAATACATCATACTTGATGCACTATGCCTTAACTTTGATGACGCTAATCTTTGCATGAAAACATGGAACGCAAAGCTACTAAACACCTCTTCAGCGGATATAGAGTACATTGCCAGCCAGCTAAAACGGTATGCAAAAAAGGATTCGTTGAAGATACTCCCTCATCAGCACCGCTCAAAATTGTTGATAACGAGTTTTGTGAAAAGATACCTTAGTGATATTTAACTTCTCATATTAATCGTTGTCAGCCTCTGCGTAAAAACGAATACACCGCAAAAAACGCCTGAGCAAAATTATGGAAGCCTATGCCTGACCTGGCATGCCCTCACGGAAGGATCGTAGAAACGAAAATCTTGTGAGTCTTTTGAAATCAAAAATAAGTGCTCAGCATTTGGGAAGAAAGCCTCACAATTGGGGACTGTTAACTGATGAAATACGCCCTGTAGTGCACTTTTTCTGCCTCCCATGCTTCTAAACTAATACTGGATCACTTCGCAGCATGACATATGCATTCCTACGAGGAATTGTAGGAACAAGAAAACACTGAGTGAACGACAGTAATCGTTAATATAGACAAAACTTCCCAGAGGGAGACCCATAAAAAAGCCCGACCAGCGTCCTGATCGGGCTTTCTATGTTCAATGCCATACAATGGCGCACTCTTATATGAGCTATACGTTACCACGAGTGATCGTGGGAACGAGAAGATACAGAGTAAACGACAATTATCGTTGATAGGAATGAAGCTTTGTAAGGCGGGGAGACCCATAAAAAATGCAACTCATAAAAAAAGCCCGACCAGTTTCCTGATCGGGCTTTTCTCTATTCAATGCCTGGCGATGACCTACTCTCACATGGGGAAACCCCACACTACCATCGGCGATGTATCGTTTCACTACTGAGTTCGGGATGGGATCAGGTGGTTCCAATACTCTATGGTCACCAGGCAA
>NZ_JBPCXO010000046.1:0-2482 GCF_051008435.1 Endozoicomonas sp.
TAGGTGCATTACCTGTAAAACTGATGTTTTTTAGAATCAGGGAAAACAGCCTGACTGCTTCTCAGGAAAATCCGGCAAAACTATACGACGAAAGGTGTTCTACCTGTGCTTTGAAATTCCTATACATCGAAGCCATCCTTCTTTCAAAAGACAGAAGACTTAAAAATACCAATAAAATAAGTCTCTTGACTTAATAGCTTCATTGCAAACCCTCAAAAATGTGACCGGGTTTTCTTTAATCCATCAAAGATTCATCTGGGCTTAACAAGACAGCAATATCTGGGCTCTACTGTGGATTCACTTTATAAAAACAATAAGGAATCTTACATGCGCCGGCTTATCACATTGATCTGGATAGTCTTGCCTGTAATGGCCTACGCCAACGTCGATCAACAACATCTGTCGAGTGACGCTTTTTACGAATACTTCAAAAGTCGTTCATCGATTCAGTTGGGTCCAAGACCTTACTATCTGGTCAATGATATGGACGCTGGCCCACTTAAAGAAACGCTGAAAGCCTGCAGCAATATCAAACGCTTCAAAAAATCTGACTTTTCCATCGGGCATCGTGGTGCTCCCATGCAGTTTCCGGAACACACTCAAGAATCCTATGAAGCGGCAGCCAGAATGGGCGCAGGCATCCTGGAATGCGATGTGACATTCACTCAGGATAAGGAGCTGGTCTGCCGTCACTCCCAGTGTGACCTTCATACCACCACCAACATTCTGGAAACTGAACTGGCTCAGCAATGCTCGGAGCCTTTTAAGCCCGCTACTTTTGATGAAAATGGCAACCTGCTGGCGCCGGCATCTGCCAAGTGCTGCACCAGTGACATTACCCTGGAACAATTCAAAACTCTGAAAGGGAAAATGGATGCCTCTAATCCAAAAGCAAAAACCGTAGCTGAATACCTGGACGGTACCGCTAACTGGAGAACTGATCTCTATGCCAGCCGTGGCACTCTGTTGACTCACAGAGAAAGTATTCAGCTGTTCAAGAAACTGCGTGTGAAGATGACACCTGAACTCAAATCACCCAGTGTGCCCATGCCCTTCGACGGTTTCAGTCAGCAAGACTACGCGCAAAAGCTGATCAACGAATACCGGGAAGAAGGTGTTTCTCCACGAAAAGTTTGGCCACAGTCGTTTAATCAACAGGATGTAGAGTACTGGATTAATAATAATCCTCGCTTTGGTCGTCAGGCCGTTTATCTGGATGGACGCTACGATAATCCGGCCTTTGATCATCGCAAGCCACAAACCTGGTCACCTTCCATGACAGAGCTGGCTGAACGTGGCGTACAAATCATTGCACCGCCAATGTGGATGCTGCTGGATGTTGAGGACGGAAAAGTCGTTCCTTCTCTTTATGCCTTGTCAGCGAGAGATGCCGGACTGGATATCATCACCTGGACGGTTGAACGTTCTGGTCCACTGACGAATGGCGGAGGCTGGTACTATCAAACCCTGAACGGACAGAACCCTCCTGAGGGCTACAGCCAGAGTGTTATCAATAATGATGGCGATATGATGACCGTCATTGATGTGCTGGCTACGGAAGTAGGTGTTCTCGGGATTTTCTCAGACTGGCCTGCAACTACCAGCTACTATGCCAACTGCATGGGTCTATAAATCATATGAGTGCCTGGTAGTTTGTCTACCAGGCACTCACTGCTTCAGGGATAATCGGCTGAATTACATTCACGTTTTTTACCGGACGAATTTCATTTTCATAAAAGGGACCCGTCTTATTCACCGCAGCCTTGAACGGGTCTGAAATCATTATTGTAGGCATGAGCTCCAACTCAAATATCGGACTCACAGCCCGTTGCTGATTGGAACCGTATTGAATACTACCCTGATTGATATACTTTGTTTCCGAACGGCTCCCCCAGTTACAACACCAACAGCAAAGTGTCCAAAAACAGGATTCACAGCCTGAATCCATACCCATATCTGGATCAGGGTCATCATCAGGCCCACGCTCCCTGTTCTCGGATTTTGTTTGATCAGGGAGAAGAGCTAACAACCTTTCCAGATCGTCACTGGGTCTTTTAATGAAGTAGGTCAGATTCATTCCTCCTACGCTGACTATTATCCGGATTGTCTTCCGATCCCAATCCGATAAGGTGACCTTTATTGATTCAGAAGAGTTCGTAAGAGAGAACAGGGTGAATGTCATCATGTTGAGAACATTGCCATGATTATTCACGTTACTTATTTGCACCTGACTTGAAAGCGAATGACTCGACATGGCATTGTTAAAGTCTGCCAAAGACACCGTACCGGAAACGGGTTGGTCATTGGCCATAACGAATGCGGCCACAATCAATGCCAGATAGAGATCGGTAGCTAATACTCGATTCTGCAGTTTTTAGCGTTTGACGAAGGAAGATTCTTGTGGACTGCGGAACCAGTCTACTACTGTGACTCTTGTGCCAAGCCTAGCGAGGTACAATCAACATCACAGCAGCAGGCTGGC
>NZ_JBPCXO010000047.1:0-33237 GCF_051008435.1 Endozoicomonas sp.
AAGCGGAACAATTATGAACACAAGCTGATGCTGTAGATTAGACTGCAAAGTGTATGAAAACTGTACTCTCTTACCAAAAGTACAGCCTGCTCGCTCATTACCTCAAAGTTAAGCGGGACTTAAGGTCATGGCCAATGAACTGACACTGACAATAAAAAAAGGTAAGATAGCGCCGAATTCCCAATAGCATCTTATAAAAGCAATGATAACAGATGCAGTTCGAAGGACCGCTTCTCAAATTCAAGGGGGAGAATTCGGTTCAATGGACGACTTATAACGAAAATCAGGGCAGTACTGTGATATGCCAGAGTCAGACCAACCCATCCAATCAAACGAACCGGAATTGATTGACCTGTATCAAAAACCGGACAAGATCTACACTCGCAGTTTCAAAGGGTACTTTCGAAATCTCAGGCTGGCTGGTGGAACCTTCCTGTTTCTACTTTATTTTGGCACTGTTTGGCTGAACTGGAATGGTCGGCAGGCCATCCTGTTTGATTTACCTGAACGAAAGTTTCACATTTTTGCCGCCACCTTCTGGCCCCAGGATTTTATCCTTCTGTCCTGGTTGCTGATCATCTGTGCTTTTGGCCTGTTTGCCATCACCGTTTTTGCAGGTCGGGTCTGGTGTGGCTACACCTGCCCCCAGAGCGTTTTCACCTGGGTTTTCATGTGGGCTGAGCAAATCACGGAAGGTGATCGGAATCAGAGAATCCGCCGTGACAAAAGCCCCATGACTGCAGAGAAATTCTTCCGAAAACTGGCCAAACACAGTATCTGGCTGGGAGTTTCCCTGGCAACGGCGGTCACCTTCGTGGGTTATTTTACCCCGGTTCGTGAGCTGGTCCCCAACCTCCTGACATGGCAGGCGGGTACCTGGGCTCTGTTCTGGGTGGGTTTCTTCGTTCTCGCCACCTATGGTAATGCCGGCTGGCTCAGAGAAATGGTCTGCCTGCATATGTGTCCTTATGCCCGCTTCCAGAGTGTGATGTTTGATCGTGATACGCTGGTCGTAGCTTATGACCGGATACGGGGCGAAAACCGGGGCTCACGCAAGAAAGGGGTAGACCCTAAGAGCCAGAATCTCGGTGACTGTATTGATTGCAGTGTCTGTGTACAAGTCTGCCCTACTGGTATTGATATCAGGAACGGCCTTCAGATTGACTGCATTGGTTGTGCAGCCTGTGTCGACGCCTGTGACGACATCATGGACAAAATGGGCTACGACAAAGGCCTGATCCGCTACACCACGGACAATGAGCTTGCTGGTAAGAAAACGCACTTCATGCGCCCCAGACTGATAGGTTACAGTGTCGCTCTATTGGCGATGATTGGGCTGTTCATATGGAGCCTGAACAGTCGCTCTGCGCTGGAACTGGATGTTCTTCGAGACCGCAACCAGCTGTATCGCACTACTTCCGATGGCAGCATTGAAAATACTTATACCCTGAAGCTGGTCAACAAGGATCAGCGTCCACTAACCATGACGGTTAACGTTAAGGACATAGGAAATCTGGGTACCAAAGGCGACATGAACTTTACGGTCAATGCCGGTGAAGTCGCGCAACACGTAGTCCGACTCGTTCTTCCTGCGGATTCTGTCGATTCCGGTAGCCGTGACATTGAATTTATAATCAGCGCTGACCAGCCGGATATCCCGCCTGTAACAGCCGAAAGCCGATTTATTGCACCGTAGGAGGCTAACCAGGAATAGACAGCTCGGCCTGAAACCCAGAAAGAGCGGTCAGATTTTTCACTGTGTTTGATTAAATAGGTTAACTATTCGCACAAACCCAGTGGAAAATCTGCCTCGCTCTACTGAGCTTCATGCTCGAGCGCTATCCTCGGTTAGCCTCCCAGCACTGAAGAGGATGTACTGGCATCGAGAAGGCAGATTGGGTATAAACAGCCCAGCCTCCGGGCCTAACTGACGACAGGTACAAACTACTATGAGCCTTGTAAAGAATGAACCCATTACCCGCTGGTACCAGGAACCCTGGGTGTGGGGAATTCTGGGAGTACTGGCAGTTACTTTTGTCTGGGGCAGTTATCGGATTTACTATGCCTTCAAGATTCAGGACAGTGTAGTCGTGGACGACTATTACAAGACCGGTAAAATGATCAATGAAGATCTCACCCGTGATACCAATGCCCGGGAACTGGGTATTCATGCCAACCTGTTGATTGATGACCTGACAGGAGAAGTCAGAATCACTCTGAAGGGTGACATCAATGACTGGCCCCAACAGTTAAAACTCAGCCTGCTTTCTCCCGTTTTTGCCGACAGAGACAAGGTCATACTGATCAACCGCTCCATCTCCCGTGATGAGTCCACCCAGATTTATGTGGGTCAGGTCGATGAAGATGTTGAGGGCAAAACTTATGTCCAGCTGGAAACCCTGGATGAGCATATCCCGGAAGTCGGCTATGAAACTGGCTGGCGCCTGAACCAGCCACTGGTATTGAAGGCTGGCGTTGCCAGTGAGTTGTTGCCTCGTGGCAGTTCTACACAGCCCTGAAGCTGCATACCTATGCCTAGGAGCCTGACCGAGAATAGACAGATCGGCCTAAAGTCCAGAAAGAGCGGCCACTTTTCGTAAGAAAGCGGATGAGAGTCTCACTGAATTTGATTGAATAGGTCGACTATTCGCACAAATCCAGTGAAAAATCTGACTCGGTCTACTGAACTTTATGCTCGACCACTATTCTAGGTCAGGCTCCCGGGAGGCTCACTCCCGGTGCATTTGCAGCTTTTCGCCTTGAACCGGGTTCACGAAACCTGAAGTATTTCGGACTGATCGGATGAGTAAACACGCTGAAAGCTGCCACTGCTTCCATTGCCACCTCCCCATTGAGGGTACTCCCCCTTATACGGCAGTGGTTGAAGGTAGTGAGCAGCCCATGTGTTGCCCAGGCTGCAAGATGGTGACCGAAGCCATTATTGCCGGCGGTCTGGACAACTATTACCAACACCGAACAGATCCGGGCTTACAGGCTAATACGCTCAGCCAACGACTGGAAGAAGAACTTCGACTTTACGACCGCGATGATATTCAGCAGGACTTCGTCATTAAAGACGGGGAGTCAGAGCGACAGGCCAGCCTGTTGATTGAAGGTATCACCTGTGCCGCCTGTATCTGGCTACTAGAGAACCATATTGGCCTAATGGAAGGCGTGGAACGAGTCAGTGTCAATCTGAGCACCCACGAAGCCCAGGTCAGCTGGAATAATGAACAGGTAGCTCTCAGTCAAATCCTCATTGCCATCCATCAGATTGGTTATAAAGCCTACCCCTGGCGCGCTGATCGTCAGGAAGCAATGCTGAAGGAAGAAAACCGGGTCTTTATACGACGCCTGGCAGTTGCCGGGATTGGCACCATGCAGGTAATGATGTATGCCATCGCACTTTATTCCGGCGCTATTAGCAATGATATGACAGATCCATACCGGGATTTGATTCGCTACGTCAGCGCTCTGGTGGCAACGCCCGTCATCCTATACTCTGCAGCGCCTTTCTTTAAAGCCGCTTTTCGAGATTTCAAAACCCGTCATCTGAGTATGGATGTACCGGTTTCCATTGCCATTGGCGGAGCCTACGTTGCCAGCCTCTGGGCAACCGTTAACGGTGGGTGCGAAGTCTATTTTGATTCGGTTTCCATGTTCACTTTCTTCCTGTTGACCGGTCGCTATTTAGAACTTCGGGCACGACATTCAACATCCCGTGCTGCACGAGCCCTGAGAAACCTGCTGCCCTCCAGCTGCCTCAAAAAAGAGGGCGACGACTTTATTAGGGTCCCCCTCATTGATCTGAAACCCGGGGATCAGGTTCGGGTTTTGCCCGGTGATTCCATCCCGGCCGACGCTGTCATTTTAAAAGGCAGTAGCAGTGTGGATGAGTCCATGCTGACAGGAGAGTACCTGCCAATCGCCCGGAACAAAGGGGAATCGGTTATGGGAGGCAGCCTCAATGTCGACAACGCCATTGAAGTTGAAATCACCCATGTCGGCGATGAAACCCAGATGTCTGCAATTCTCAAGCTGCTGAAACACGCCCAGCAGGATAAACCCGCTATTGCCAAACTTGCAGACCGTGTTGCCGGTTACTTTGTGGCTTCAGTGTTGGTGACCGCGACCCTCGTTTATTGGTACTGGTCCTCCGCAGCGGCAGAAGATGCGTTCTGGATCACCCTTTCTGTTCTGGTAGTTACCTGCCCGTGCGCTCTTTCTCTGGCCACACCGACGGCACTGACGGCAGCGACCGGGTATCTGCATAAGCTGGGATTCCTGGTGACCCGTGGTCATGTTCTTGAAGGTCTGGGTAAAATTACCCACATTGTTTTCGATAAAACCGGCACCTTGACCCAGGGTCGTTTAACACTGGAAGGCCTATACCCGGTTGCAGACTGCGGCTTCTCAAAAGATGAGTTGCTTGCTATTGCCTCAGCCATTGAAGCTCACTCGGAACACCCCATTGCCAAAGCATTCGCCATCACTACGCACCTTAAGGCCGAAGATGTCGTCAGCCATACCGGAAAAGGCATTGAAGCCCGGGTGGGTGAAACCCATTACAAAATGGGTCGTCCTGACTTCTGCTGCCAGGACAATATTCCTGCACGCCCTGAGGAAGAAGGTCAGTGGCTATTGATGTCGGCGAATAGCCTGCCACTCTGCTGGTTCAAGGTAACCGACAGTTTGAGACCAGAAGCCTCTACCGTTATTCGACAGCTGAAGGATTCAGGTTTTAAGGTAACACTGCTCAGCGGTGACCAGGAACCCGTGGTCGCTTCCGTCGCCAGACAACTGTCCATAGCGCAATGGCATTCCCAGGCCAGCCCGGACGACAAGCTGGAGTTTATTCGTCAACGTCAGGCAGAAGGTGAACATGTTCTTATGGTGGGAGACGGTATTAATGATGTACCTGTGCTTGCAGGTGCGGATATATCCCTCGCTATGGGTAATGCTTCAGACCTCGCCAAAACCAGCGCTGATGCCGTTTTGCTCTCCGATGACCTGGGCCGACTGACCGACGCCTTTGAACTGATCAAGCGTACCCGCAAGATTATCCGCCAGAATCTGGTCTGGTCTTTTGGTTACAACATGACGGCCCTGCCCCTGGCAGCTGCAGCCATGATCGCCCCCTGGATGGCGGCGATTGGTATGGCCCTGAGTTCCCTGGTGGTGGTAGGCAATGCCCTGCGACTGAACCGAGACAAAAAGCCAGCAGGCCCGGAAGAAACGTTTGCCAGCCAACCTTCCAACAGGGAAAATGCGGATAACCTGTCAGTTGCTGTAAAGGTATAGTGCCACGATGGAAAGCCTGATCATTCTTATCCCAATAGCCGTAATGCTGATTGCCTTAGCCGTCAGGATTTTTCTCTGGGCTGTCGACAATGACCAGTTTGATGATATGGAAGGACCCGCCCACAGCATTCTGTTTGATGATGACCAGCCAAAAGCCAGTCGTCCGCCCGAAAAAAAGACTGATATAAAACAGCCTTGAGCACATACACAGCCTTGAGCACATACACAGCCTTGAGCACATACACAGCCTTGAGCACATACACAGCCTTGAGCACATACACAGCCTTGAGCACATAAACAGCCTTGAGCACATACACAGCCTTGAGCACATAAACAGCCCTGAGCAAATAAACAGCCCTGAGCAAATAAATAGCCATGACCGAAGCGCCAACTCTTATAGCCGCCATTACTATTGGCCTGCTGGGCAGCACTCACTGTATTGGTATGTGCGGTGGCATCACCTCAGCCCTGAGCCTGTCGCTTAAAGGGCGCTCAAAAGCAGAAACCACCTGGTTGATGCTCACTTACCATGCTGGCCGAATCAGCAGCTATGCCCTGGCAGGTTTGCTTCTGGGATGGGTAGGCTGGTTTCTGGGCGATGCCAGCGAATCACTGCAAATCACTCTTCGCTACATTGCCAGTGCCATGCTGATCGCCATGGGCCTCTATATCACTGGTTGGTGGAAGGGGCTGATGAAAATGGAGAAGCTGGGTCAACACCTGTGGAAACATATACAGCCTGTTGCCAGCAGACTTCTGCCCATTCGCAATACGCCTAACGCTCTGGCTCTTGGGGCTCTTTGGGGCTGGCTGCCCTGTGGCCTGGTTTACAGCACACTGATCTGGTCAGCCAGTCAGAATAATCCGACCCAATCCGCGCTACTGATGGCAGCCTTTGGACTGGGCACCCTGCCTGCCGTGTTTCTGACCGGGCTTTTTGCAAGACAACTGGCGTCTGTTATTCAAGCCAGTGTCACCCGCAGCATAGCCGGTATCATGATGATTCTTTTTGGTCTTTACAGTATTCCCGGACCCCATCAAGTGTGGGTCATGTCCATACTTTCTGTCGGACATGGCGGCCACTCCATGTGACCCAATAGCGTCGTTTACCAGGGCTCCAGCCCTGGCTTGCTAAAGGGTAGAATCTGTTTAATCTGATCCGCTATCTCTTCATTGCTCACCCCTTTCAGGAAGATATGGGCATGAGCCAGACCCACCGTTCTTTTATGAGGCGGATTAACATAGACTTGCCATTCCAGTGAGTATTTGACCTGTAATACTCCCAGCTTTTTCTTCAGCAAGCGCTCTGATGTTTCACGCATGGATTTTTCCTGCCAATCCTTGCCGGAAATAAACATCACCAGATGAACGACATCCTCTTCCAGCCAATAAGGAAAACTGTTCAGAACCAGCCTGCTTTCCAACTTGCAATGCCCGTCACTGCATTCCAGCGCTCTCTCACTGGATAGCTTGAAGATGTCTTCCAGAACAATAGTTTCTGGCGACTTTCCACTCTGGTTCAATTGAGCCAGATAGCGTAGATAACCTTCCTGCTGAATCGGACTTCTTCGAGTATCCAGATGGTCTGACCGGATCTCTTCCCAGGTAATTACTTCTGAGTAGGTGACGACACTGAATAGCGCCATCAGAATCGTTAGACAGCTAATGCCAACCGCTCTCAAGATGAGCTCTCTCTGTAGAGTTAACTATTAATTATTGGCTTTTATCATAGCTCCTGAATTCAGGTCGGCGGACAATACGGAAGAAAATGCCTTGATATTTGTCGTGACAGCCCCTTTTCGCCAAACCAGGCAAGTGTCCGAATGACGCCACTGCTCTGGCAAAGCATGAGTTCGAACGGAGGCCTTGAAAGGAAAAATTTCAAGCACCGCTTTTGGCACCATCCCTACTCCCATACCTGCCGCTATGCACCCCAGCAGTGCATGATAAGATTGAATGTTTATGGCCTTTGCCTGCCTTGCCCCGGATTTCAGCCACTCATCCAGGCGCTTTCGATAGGAGCACTGGTGACTGAAAGCAATGATGACAGGGCATTCTTCAAGGTCTTCCGGGGTCTTGATCATCTTCCGGTTGCTGCTAGAAACCAGAACCAGGGTTTCCTGAAAGACAGGAACTACTTCCAACCCGGGGTCCCTGACCGGGTCGGATACCATCGCCAGATCCAACTCACCTTTCATGACCTGCTCTATCAAAAGCCCTGTGGGAGCGGTCTGGAGTTTTAAAGTCACATCAGGATAACGCTTGTGAAATCCAACCATGGGTTCAATCAAATGAGTGGCTGCAGCCATTTCGATGACTCCCAGCTTTAGAACACCGCGTGGTACATCCAGCCGCATATCGTCCAGAGCCCGATCCCTCATTCTGATCATACCCCGAGCATGTCCAAGCAACTGCTCGCCAGCAACAGACACCCTGAGCCGGTTTTTTTCCCTGACAAACAGGTCCTGGTCCAGCTGTTGCTCCAGCTTCTTGATTCTGGCAGTGACATTGGAGGGCACCCTGTTGAGCCGGGCAGCAGCTGGGGTGATGCCGCCTTCTTCAACAACCGCTACAAAAACAACCAGGTCCGAGATATCCACAATCATCTTTCACTTTTAATGAATAACCAATGCATTATTTTTCATTTTTAATGAATCTTTAACCCTTCTATAGTCTGCTCAACACACTCTGGCCAGAAAGGCTCACAGGGAGAAACTCTTGTCAGTATCAAACAGCCATGAGCCGGAAATGCCGCTCACCCCGAATCATGAAAATGACTACAGAGCCCGAAATAGCAGCATTTTCATAGTAAATGGGTACCTTTACGCCATCCTGGCCGTTTTCATATGGTCCGGATTTATTCTGGTCTCCCGTATGGGAGGTATCAGCCACCTGCATCCTGATGACATAGTGGCCATTCGGTATCTGATCAGCAGCCTGATACTTCTGCCACTCTGGTATTTCCGATTCCGTTTTAGATTATTTGACAGAAAACTGGTTATTCTGTCCCTGACGGGTGGCCTGGCTTACTCCCTTTCGGTTTACAGAGGTTTTGAATTAACGCCAGGCTCTCATGCCTCCCTGCTGTTACCGGGTTTATTACCTCTGTTGATGACTTCTCTGGCTGTTGGCTTCAAACAGAAGAAAAACTCTCGCAGTCAAACCCTGGGACTGTTCACCATTTTCGCTGGCATACTGCTGCTTCTATTTCAGAAAAAAGGCTACAGCGGTAACAACCTGGAAGGCTACCTCTGGATCACTGCAGCGGCTTTTTCCTGGTCACTGTTCTCAGTGCTGATCAAGCACTGGAAAATCAATGCCTGGCAGGCAACTGTCAGCCTGTCTTTCTATACCTGTGTCTTCTATCTGCCATTCTATCTGTTTAGCCTGACAACCCGAGCAACCCCAACCGACTGGTCAGTGCTCTGGCCGCAAATCATGCTGCAGGGTTTCTATCAGGGGGTTCTTGCCAGCATTGTGCAGATGCTGCTATTTGTAAAAGCGGTGGAAAAGATCGGCACGGCCAACATGGGAGCCATGATGGGACTGGTTCCACTGATCGCAGGAACGGCATCCATTTTCCTATTCTCGGAACCTGCCACTTCCATACTGGTATACGGACTCATTCTGGTCAGTGCTGGCACATTCATCAGCTCTGGCCTCCTTAATCAATTAAATTTTTTCCAGAGAAAAAACACCGGGAGACAACATGCCTTACGTCAATATAAAAATCACCAATGAACAGGTTACCCCTGAAAAGAAAGCAGAACTGATTGAGGGGGTGACCCAATTACTCGTTGATGTACTGGATAAAAACCCGGCGACCACTGTCGTAGTGATTGACGAGGTCAATACTGACAACTGGGGGATAGGTGGCAATACGGTTACAGAAATCAGAGGGAAGTGAAAAGAGGGGGTCTCCCCCCCCCCCCCCTCCTTAGTTCATCAGCCAGCAGGCTGCGCTCGCTTCAAGATGGCAAGATAATTAATACCTTCTGGCAAGGTACCAAACTGATAACCCGATTGCCCGACGATTCGCGACTTCACGAATGCCTCTGCAATACCCTGCTCTCCATCGCAGATCAAAATAGAGGCCTGAAGCGCCAGAGCCATCATCTCAACCACTTTACGACACCGGTATTCAATACCATCATGATTTGCCAGCTCGGTCCTGAGATCGGCAATATAATGATCGTATGACGGATAATGCCCTAAGGCCTTATCAAGCTCGGCAAGAAATGCTTGCAACACTGCAGGCTCTTTATTGATAGCGCGCAGCACATCCAGACACTGAACATTGCCTGAACCCTCCCAGATCGCATTCACCGGAGCTTCTCTGTATAACCTTGGCAAAAGGCTTTCTTCCACATACCCGACACCGCCAATACACTCCATGGCCTCCACAATCATTTGTGGGGCCCTCTTGCAGATCCAGTACTTGCCAACTGCCGTGGTTATTCTGGCAAACAGGGCCTGCTGTTCGTCATCCAGGTGATCCAGTGCGAAACCCACTCGCATACTCATGGCCAGAGCCGCTTCAGCCTCAATTGCCAGATCAGCCAGAACATTCTGCATCAGTGGTTGCTCATGCAGTTTTTTACCAAATACCGAGCGACCGGAAGTATGATGAATGGCTTGAGCTACAGCTGCTCTCATCAATGCCGAAGAGCCGACCATGCAGTCAAAACGTGTCATGGAAACCATTTCAATGATCGTTCTGACGCCACGACCCTCCTCCCCTACCAGCCAGGCTTGAGCACCTCTGAACTCCACTTCGGAAGATGCATTGGAAATATTACCCAGCTTGTTTTTCAGACGCTGGATATAGAATTGATTCTTGCTACCATCATCCCGCCAGCGAGGCATCAGAAAACACGACAATCCCGATTCGGTCTGTGCCAGCACCAGAAAGGCATCGCACATGGGGGCAGAACAAAACCATTTGTGGCCAACAACTTCATATTCATGACCATTGCCCCCTTCTGCTTTTGGATAAGCCCGGGTTGTATTGGCCCGGACATCGGAGCCCCCCTGCTTCTCGGTCATGGCCATACCCAGAGTCACACCCTGCTTTTCAAAATAAGGTATGTTGCGCTCGTCGTATTCATGAGACAGGATTCGGGGTAGCCATTCTTTAGCCAGTGCAGGCGAATGCCTGAGCGCAGGGACTGCAGCAAAAGTCATGGTCAGGGGGCAACCGGACCCGGCATCTGCCTGAAAATACTGATACTCCATCGCTGCTCTTGCAACATGAGCACCCGGGCCAGTCTGCTCCCAGGGCAATGAATGCATACCAGCAGCTATAGCCGCTTTCATTAACTGATGATAAGACGGGTGAAATTTGACCAGATCGACCCGGCGCCCAAAACGATCATGGGTATGAAATTCCGGCTTGTTCTCGTTGGCCAAAAATCCGGCCTCTATCAGATCGCCACCACACCTCTGACCAAATTCGATCAGTTTTTCTTCAGCAAAATCACCACCAAACACGGTCGTCCAGTACTGCAATGCCTTATCACTGGTATAGGTATTGAAGGGATCAAGGGGAGTAGGCTGGTTTAAGACTTCATGAGTCTCTGCCTGAGAAAGATGATCACAAAGATCAAATTGTTCAGTCATATCAGAGTCGCTTTTATTTTTGTCAGGAGAGTTCTGCGAGTCTGACGGATCTTCAGAAGGGATTCAAACGCTTATTTGAAAAGTGATATCCCCGGCTGGAGATATCACATCAACTCATAAGGCTTTACATCAGCCACTGCCACCAGATAAAGAATCCGGCGAAACCAAACAGGAAGACCATACCCAGCTGCGCCCAAAGGTTCAGCACTTTCCCGGGACGATGTTCTTCAGGCACCTGCTCGCAAGTGATCAGGCGATAGTTAAGCCAGCCAAAGATAGGCGTAGTCAGAAAAGCCGCTATCATGGCAAATTTCAGCATCGACAGCATGGTGCCCGGGAACATCAGGACCACCGTCAGGGCCAGACCGGTCACTACCAGAATCAGTAACGGTTTCTCAGTTTCATCGGTATCACGCTGCTGCAAGTTCAACCAGGCACTGAAAGTCGTACGACTATAGCCATCAATACAGGTCAGGGTGGAACTGTAGATACAGCAGATGGCAGCAATAATAATCAACCAGCTACTCCAGGGGCCAATGGTGGAGGAATACATGGTAACCAGCTGTTTGGTAAAAGCGGCTCCACTGGCAGCCGGTTCAATCCCGCTGCCGTGCAATACAGTGGCCCCCATACCCAGGAAGAACAGAGCCAGAATCGCCGTTCCCACATAACCGACGTTCATATCAAACAGAGCATCTTTCACACTCAGGTGCCCGCGCTCTTTTTTCTTGCTCATGCTCCAGACAGAATTCATGGCCGATACTTCAATCGGTGCAGGCATCCACCCCATCAAAGCCACCAGAAAACCAACCGATGCCATAGTCCATGGACTGGGGCTGACAAAATCAGCAGGCGCTACAGGACCTTTACCGAACGCCAGCAGAGCCGCCAGTATGGTAACCACCGACAACAGAACCACAATCACCTTGGTAACTCTGTCGACCAGAGTGTAATGACCCAAAAGAATGATCAGCAGGCTGACAGCGGCTATAGAAGAGACAAGAATGGGGCTGGACACTCCCGGAGCCACCCAGGTCAGAAGCGCCGCAGTCAACCCCATCAATGCAGCAATGTTGATGACTCCGGCAAAACTGTTCAGCGCCAGAAAAAGCCCCAGCCAGCCTTTACCCAGACGGCCGTAGCCCGCCATCAGGGATTCCCCGGTTGCCGCCGTATATCGGGCACCAAACTGGAAAAAAGGGTATTTGAACAGATTGGCAAGAATGACCAGACCCACCAGCTGCCAACCATAGTGAGCACCCGCCTGGGTAGATGCAACAATATGGGATCCGCCAATCGCTGCAGCGGCCACCATAATACCCGGCCCCAGTGCAGACCACTTACTGCTCGTTTGTGCGACAGAAGAATCCGTCGCTGCTCCCCCGAGCGAAAGGTTATTTGAAGACATACTTTTACTTCTTAAAAAAGAGAGTTCAAAAACAATCAGACAGCTCACAATGGCTGCTATTTTATAATGACTGGATAATTAGTTTACAAGTGAATGAAAATTAGAAAATCCAGTGGTATGAATACTATTGAATTGTAAAGTCGATTTATAGTTTCAGTTTGTTTATAGCGACAATCGCTGATTTCCAGCAATCCTTCAGATCTTTATAATTAAGGTGTTAACTTGTCGCCCGTTACAATTCGTAAAGAAACTCGACTTAAATTGCGCCACCTACTTATTGACACACATCAAATATATTTATGTCCATTCTCTTTAAACTGTTAATAAAAGAATCGGGTCACCCAGTAGTTTACCTGGAGAATTACAAATAGAGTCCAGCCATATGACCTGCAACCAATTCGAGAGTTAACATGATTAATGCCCCCGTTTGGGATACAGGTCTGATTAAAAAGTATGACCTGAGTGGTCCAAGATATACTTCTTATCCTACTGCTGTTCAGTTTCAGGAGGATTTTGATCTCGCGCACTATGACTCCAGCGCCTGGAGAAGCAGTGCCATCAATAACCCCCTGTCGCTTTATGTGCACATCCCGTTCTGCAGTCATGTCTGCTATTACTGCGCCTGCAACAAAATTGTCACCAAGCACCGCTCAAAAGCCGATGAATACCTGGACTATCTGTTTCGGGAAATAGACATGCAAGCCAGCCTGTTCAACCGTGAACAGAGAGTAGAACAGTTTCATTTTGGCGGTGGCACGCCCACTTTTCTGAGCCCGGATCAGATTTCAGCCGTGATGGATAAGCTGCGATCAGTGTTCAGTTTTGGCAGCCAGAATCATTCTGACTTTTCCATTGAGCTGGACCCCCGTGAAGTCGACTGGGTGATGATGTCCCGTCTCAGGGACGAGGGCTTTAACCGCATCAGCATTGGTGTTCAGGATCTGGACGAAACCGTTCAGAAAGCCATCAATCGCGTACAGCCGGAATCCCAGGTACAGTCGGTTCTGGATGCTGCCAGAACCATGGCTTTCAAGTCAGTGCATATGGATCTGATATACGGCCTGCCACATCAAACAGCGGGCAGTTTTATGAATACCGTAAACCGTGTGATTGATATGGCACCGGATCGGCTTTCCCTGTTTAACTACGCTCACCTGCCACATCGTTTCAAACCCCAGAGACGCATCAATGAAGCAGATCTGCCCTCATCAGAGGAAAAGCTGGAGATTCTGCATCAGGCTACTGAAAAGCTGGTAGAACGGGGCTATGTCTACATTGGCATGGATCACTTCGCGCTACCGGATGATGAGCTGGCTATTGCCCAGGAAACAGGCACTCTGCACAGAAACTTTCAAGGCTACACCACACACTGTCACTGTGATCTGGTTGCCATGGGTGTTTCTTCAATCAGTAAAGTCGGGGGGGTTTATGCACAGAACCATGTCGACATGGAATCCTATCAGAATGCTATTGATGAGGGTCGCCTGCCTGTTTACCGGGGGTTAACCATGCATCGGGATGATGAAATCCGCCAGAGTGTAATCAATGAACTGATATGCCACTTCAAACTGGACTTTGCTGAAGTTGAACAGCGCTTTGACCTCAGATTCAACGACTATTTCTCGGAGTCACTGGAAGCCCTCAAACCCATGGCCAACGATGGGCTCCTCACTCTGACCGGAAAAGGCATTCAGATAGAACCCAGAGGAAAGATGCTGATCAGAAATATCTGCATGCAGTTTGATGGCTATTTCAAGCAACAAAAGCAACAGCAGCAGAACCTCTACTCCAAGGTCATCTGATCAAATTTCAAGCCCGCTGCAATGCGGGCTAGAATGATCTCTGGTAACTCAGCTGCAAACCATCACTGCTACTGCGACTCGAACGAATCACCGTGTAGTTCACACTCAGGGTGGATCGCTCAGATATTCTGCCGTTATAGCCCAGGCTGAGATACAGGCCAGTGTCGCTGATCTTTTGAGCCAGGTACTCCGATTGCCCTTGCTGCTCAAAACCGTTGACCTTATATTTCGACTTACCACTCAATACCGTCTGTTGCTGCCAACCGACTGAAAGTTTCAAAGCCGATGGTTTCTCTCCATCTTCATTCAGCAAAATAAAGTCACTGCCCAGACGAAGTAGCCATTGATCAAAAGACTGACCTTTCACGGCAAGCGCTTCATCCGATAAGCCTTTTTCCCTGAAGCCACCTGACTCAGAGTGATGATATAGAAACTCAACAATGGGAGTGGCCGTAAGACCATTCAGCCAGTGACCGATGTCGATGTCATAACCCAGCGCGCCATATGCATTCCACTCAAAGCCGGAGCGATGAGCGTGCAGTCGATTGCCATCGGTATCCTTGCGCTTGCTGTTGTATTGCTGGGTGGCAAAGGTCAGCGCTCCATCAAACTGCCACTGATCTTTCTGCCAGGACAGGAATGGACCAAAGTGAATAGACTCCACCGAACCCGAACCCAGCTTCTGCTGGAAACCGGCAGACGTTCTCCGGGTACCAAACATCAGACCCACAATGGAACTTTCACTGACCTGGCTGAATACCCCGGCATTCAACCCATAACTGTTGGCATTCATCCCCTCTAAGCCAGGCAATGATGAGTAATGGGACTTAGAACCATAAGTCTGTATAAAACTGTGCCATTGGCTATTATCCTGGCTGTGCTGTGTCGTGCTGGTCGTCTGCCTGGCATCTTTCAGGGTACTTCGATCCAGGGCCGCATTGTTTTGAATGAATGTCTGACCGGTTCGATAAAAATTGAGAATCTGTCGCAAGTCACTCAACTGATTGAATAATGCCTGGGTAGACGCCATTTCAAGATGACGGGTTGCATTCAATGCCGCCTGAGCATTGGGTGTAAGGTGATAGAGCACTTCTCCAACCTCAGGGAGAGGCTGATCAATCAACGATTGCAACTCACGACTGGCAGTCCCTTTCTCAACCTTAATGACAACCAGTCTCTCCTGAGAATCCGATGCAGTCTCTTTACTGTCGTCAGGGCCCTTGGAGCTTTCCGGTTTTTCTGGACTCACGGGTTGATCATCAGTTGATTCAGACTGAGTGACTTTTTCCGTTCCTTCATTTCCACCATCACCGCCACCTTCGTTGACTTTGACGGTCACCTCATAAGGTTTGTCTCCCCCTGGATTGAAGATAGAAACCGGCTCAACCCGCACTGGTTCCGGCGTTTCTCCGGACTGTGGGTTGGGGCTGAACAGCCATTGGCCAAACTTGTAGGAGAGTGTACCAAGGCCCGTACCAAACAAGGCTGTCCCTCCAGAGACAAGCAAAACCGGATCAATAGCCAGCACTGGCAAAGGCATCAAAAACGCTGCCAGCAGCATGACCAAAGTCAAAGATAATTTGTGTGATTTTCCGGCCATAATCCTTCCCCCCCGGAGTACTGATTCAATTCCTTGGGGAGGACTATGACGGTTTACTTACAGGATTTGACTAACAACGCTGTTATTTCAATGGGATAGCCATCAGGAGGCTTCTCCAAACTTTTTGGCAATTTTTGTCAGTTTCTTTTTCTTACCATCCAGTTCATCAAGCACTTCTTTAGGAAAATGATTTCTGTTGAGCTTCTCATGCCGCTCTAGAAGTGCCTCGGCCTCCTGCAATATGGCCCTTCTTTCATGCTCTCCCATGGCTGCAATCGCTTTTTTCTCATTTTCCTGAAGCTGATCCACACTGGAGGCTTCAACGGTAATAATACTGCCTACCTTTTTATCAATGAGTTCTTCAGACTGTTGCAATACCGGAGTCGCTTCAGCCAGGATTTCTTTAAGGGCTGTAAGCCGAGCGTATTTGAAGTGATTCTTCCCATTGTCTTTCTTGGTGATTTGTTCAATAGGTGTCTGACCCAGAGTCATTCTGCTAATGTCAGTCCCCATTGTCGCTCTTGTTTCGGTGAGCAGATCCTCTACACACTCAAGATATAATCGGTACTCTTCATCGGCGATGCTGTTCAGTTCATCTTTCAACCATTCGTCAACCCCTGCAGACAATTTCTCGCCAGGCTCACCAAAGGAAGAACCATCAACAATCCCATGAGCGATCAAAGGCAGCACAACATCATTACCCATGCGCCCACCCAGCTGCCTGACTATGCGTCCTTTACCAAACAATTTGCAGGCACCCGGCCATCCAGGCTGCTCAGTAAACGCTATATCTTTTACCTTCTCCTGAATCTTGGCTTTTATGGTGTCAGGGTTATCGCCCAATCTTTTGTGGCCAGGCACCTCTTCACGATACCAGGAGTCGGAATATTTATTCCCTGAAATAGATTCAATCCTGAATCGTCTGACAAAAAACTTCCTGATGTATTCTTTCCAGGGACTTTCAGGATGCATTTGAATTCTGTCAGCTATATGAGACTCCACTGGCCCCAGTGGTTTGAGCTGAGCCGGTTTTTCTCTCTCCTCTTTTAATCTGGCTTCCGCTTCATACACCTGAGAAGAGACAGGCAGTGAGTTTTTAAGCGTCACAACACTGGTAAACAGCTCGCTTTTGTTATCATCTTCGACCAAACCATAGAGAGGGCTGCTTTCATCTTCACTGGAAAATATTTCTGACTGCACTGCACTGCACCCAGCATTGTGAAAACAGACGGCCCGTTAAACCAATCGCGATATTGTTTCTTTAGAGATTCAAGCTCACTGGACAGTGGTCTAGCCCATGCCGATGATTGAGCAGAATGGATATCGTCTTCATCAAATTCATTCAGTTGCTGCTCAAGCTCGTTAAGGTTAGCCAGCGCAGTCAGAACAACCTTATAACTTAATGGTTGTGATTGCAGTGAAGATAAGGCCTGCTGAAGCTGACTCAGCTGCGTAAAACCCTGCACCCCATCTTCAGGTCTCAACTCATCACTGGATTTTGATCGAGGGCTAACCGAAGATCTCGACTCTTCATCAGACACTGTTTCTCTTGGAATGACAGAAGGTTCAGGTGTGGATGGATTTGAAGACCCTGTCTCTTTTGGAGTCACTGGAGGCTCAGGGGTGAACTCACTTGAAACCTGAGGTATTGGACGCCCTACAAGTTCTGTTTCCAGCACTTCAGCATTATCAGAGTCTGGTCTTGTAGGGACAGATCCAGCGCCTGTGATTAAAGTACTATTTTCTAATGCACTGCCCGCTTCCTGACGAAACTCCTGCATCACTTTGCTCACATCTTCCTGCCGGAACCCGTCGTGCAACTCTGCTTTTCTTTCTTCCAGCCTTGTTTTCTTTCTATCTGCTTCTTCATCAAAAGAAGTCTCAACCAGCTCAGATTGACCCAGTTCTTCAAGTTCCGTGTCGATCCCATCCAGTGCAGAGATCACGTCTTGATAACCTACCTCTATACCTTGCAGGGCACGATTCTGCTGCCGGAGCATGGCATTCTCAACAAGATCCGAAAGACTGTTTCTGCTTTCGGGTCTACTCGTGTCATAGTCCGGTGATACGCTCCGCTTGAGGTCAGGTGTTTGATCGGGAGCAACTCTGGTTTTCGGCTTTATAGAGGCTTCAGCAAAATCAGTATCAGCATGATCCCATTCCATGCTGGGCATACCACTGGACTGAAGACTGCTTAAATCATGAGCAGGTAAATAGCTGAATGCCGAAGGCATAGATGAGGCTATTGGTGATGGCTCCCACTCTTTATCAAAATCATCAGCCGTATATTGTTTGCCCAGCCCAGCCATTCTTTGTTGCATTCTTGGCCGAGCGTTTTCTGACAGCTGCAAAGGTGTTCCCAGAAACTCATCCACTCTGGTTTCCAGTTCCTGCTTATAGTCTTCCAAACCTTTCATTCTTAATCCCCGATACTCCAGCTCAGCAATCAGGTAAGTCCGAAAAGCCATCAACTCCTTGAAATAAGCTCTTGATCGATTCCGCTCTTCTTTTAGCGCCAGCTGCCAGTTTTCTGATACCTCTTCACCCGCAAGCTCAACCTGCCAGTCTCTTTCTTCAGCGTCGTCGTCTTCAAAGCGATAAATATAGTCCAGAGGGTCTGTCAGCAGTGTTTCCAGACCAGAGCCTGGGCGGGTTTCATTTTCATCAAGGGTAATATACTTTTTCACCACCCCCAGAATGTTCTGGGCATACTCTTCATCGGGAAGATCAGACGGATTCATTTCCGAACGCTGCCGTGCAAACTCCACCTTCAGATCTATTATCTGTCTGGCATAGTCTTCTGATTTTTGCTGCTCCAGTTACAGCTCACTGCGCAGTTGACCCAGCTCCATGGTCTCGGGATCAGCTTCAATTTGTATGACAGGTTGATTCTTCAACATCCTGAGTGTGTGCCCCAGGGCCTCAGTCTCATGCTTCAATGATTCCAGTTGGGTTTCTGCTGCCACCAGCTCCCGGGCAAACTGTTCGGCTTCCTCTGGTTCGCTACCCTTTTGTAATTCATTGAGCGCTTTTAATGCTTCGACCAGTTTGATCTGAGTTTCCAGGGCCTTAGTCTGACTCTCTACCTCTCGGGCTTTCAACAGATAGTTCATATCATGCAGCTGCACAACCTGACGTTTGAGTACTGTAATTTCCTGGCCTGTCAGAACAGCCATTTCCTGCCATTCGGATTTTAGTTGAAACAGTGTTTGAGAAATCTCTCCGATTTCTTTTTGAAACGACTCTTCCGCCGCTTGTATCTGAGATGTGAACTCCAGTTCTTTCTTTTCTAGCTCTTTACGGAGCGCTTCAAGTTCAAGATTACTGGTATCATCACCCTCAACAGGACCGGCTTTCTCCAGCTCTGAGACCTTGAGTCTCAATGCACTTAACTCACGCTCAAGCTCTGAGCTTCTTCCAGATTCCTTCCTTGAAAGTTTCTCAAACTCTTTTCTTTTACTGGTTTCCTGACCTAAACGCTCCTCCAGGAACTTCAGCTGCTCCTCAATATCATTAAGCTTTTCTTTAACTTCAGGCAGCTCCTGAGCATCGGCTTGAAGCTCTTCCAGATATCCCTCAGAGTCATCCAGTTGCCCCTGCAGTTTTTTAACATCGCCTTGCGCTTTTTCAAGCTCAGCCACCACTCTCTGATGAGCTTCTTTATCAATGCCTTCGGGCTTTAATCTGAGAACTTCAAGCTCACTCGTCAAGGACTCCAGACTGGATTGCAGCTTAGCCCTGGACTCTTCCACTTCTTCCAGCTTTGACCTGCGCTCTTCAGACTCTATCTTGGTTGATTCCAGCTGCACAGATACTTCATTCGCTTCTTGCTTTTGGACGTTCAACTGATCTGTGACCCGACCAAACGCCTCTTCCGCTTTCTTGAGCCGCTCACCCATCTCTTGGACAGAAGAGTTTTTGCTGATCAGTTCTTCCTGAAGTTTTTGTGCCAGCAGCTGGCTTTGTTCGGCTTCAGACTTAGCCAGTCGTATTTCCTTCTGCCAGTTCTTTCTCTTTCGGCCTAGTTGCTTATCGAACTGAGCAGCATCTTCCAACAGCTCCTCATTCATACTGCTCAGCTTTTGAAACTGAAGATCCAGCTTATGCCTTTGATCTTCAACTTTTCTTAGTTGCTCTTTGGTATCCACGAGGTCAGCGGTCAATTGATCCATGTGGGTCATGGCGCTGGCCACCGTTCCCTGCATGGTTTGCTTTCGAATGACCTCATGTTCCTCATTCAGCTCAAGCGCCTTCCGTTCAGCGCTGTCCAACGAGATTTTAGTTTCTTGTAGAAGGTCGCGAACCTCCTGGATCTCTTTATTTCTATGCAGTATCTCTTGCCTTACCCGATCCAGTTCTGCTCTCAATTGCTGGTTTGAAAGTTCACCCTCGTTGACCATTTCCTCAAGACGGGTGTGACTTTCCTGCAACAACTTAAGCTCATTATCTTTTTCTTTAAGCTGACGCTCTTTCAAGATCAGTGCATCCTGGTCAGTCTTCCCCTGCTCTCGAAGTTGCTGGATCTGCACTTCAAGCAGTCCTTTCTCTTTTGCAACTTTTACTTCCTGCAGCTTCAAGCCCTTCAACTCAGCTACCAAAACTTCTCTGGAAGAAGCCTCTTTCTGCAAATGCCCCCTGGTTTCTTCGAGCCGATCTCCCTGAGCCTTCAGCTCATCTTCAACTTCCTTTAAACGCTGAGAGGACTTGTGAGCGTCTACCCAACGAGCCCTGACCAGCTGCTCTTCACGAGTGAGAAGATCCATCTGCTCACGATAGAACTGATTCTCTGACGTTAACTTTTCTGCGCTGCTGACCAGCTGTTCCCTCTCTTTGCACAGCTGATCCAGATTGGATTTCAGCTCCCTGACCTGGGCACTTTGGGTGGCCTTATCTTTTTCCAACTGTTCTGCCAACTCATCCTGCAACACCTGGGTTCTTTCCAGTTGCATTCGAACAGCATTGAGTTCTTCAACAACAACCAGATATTCACGATGGCTTTTATCTTTTGTCTGAACAGCCACACTCAACTGTGATTCCAGGAACCCAACTCTCTCTAACGCCTTTTCCAAATGAAGCTTGCTGACATCTGCTTCGCCTGAAGTGGTTTTCATCTCTGCTTCCAGAGATTTTGCAACCTGCTGGGCCTGAAACAACTGCCGTTGAATAGCTTGTTGGTTATTTTGTGCTTCCAGAAGCATCTGCTCGGCTACTTTAAGCCTTCTCTGCAGGGGATTAACCGTGTCTCTCTGCATGGCTTTATTTTGCAGAATCAATGCCTGCATTTCATTAGCCTGAAGGTTCTTCTGACGTCCAGCGCTCTCAATCTCAATATCTTTTTGTTCTATTTTTGCAGTCAGGGTCTGGGCCTCACCCTCAAGCTGCACAACTCTTTGCTGGGACAACTGAAGAGTCTCTTGCAACCTTAAATCCTGTGCTTTTAACTGCTGAAGCTCTCTACCCTTGTCAATATCCTGCCTTTGACTGTTCCTGAGTTCCTCACCCAGTCTGACAACTTCTTCACGTTCTCTCACCACCTCAAGATTGATGTTCCTGAGCTGCTCAGTCAGTGTTGTCAGCTCATGACCCAACTCATTTTGCTGTTGCTCTGCAGCTCTGAGTTCCCTGATTCGAGCCTGCATCTCTTCAAAGTGCTCATCCCCCAGAGCCCGATCCAGACGTCCTGGAAACAGTTGAGTGGCCAGATCTGCTTTACGCTGCTTTTCTAACTCCAGCTCTTCTTCAGTATCATGAAGCCTTCTATCCAGATCTTCTGCCCGCTCCGACTCCCTGAGTTCCAATTGCTCACGAATCAACCTTTGAGGCTGTTCATGGGTAACGACAAAATCGGTCAGCTGCTTTGAACGCGTTTCCAGCTCAATCGAATTCACACGCAGATAAAAGAGGTAACCCACACCCGTACAAACAGCCACTCCGGCAGCAATCGGCATAGAGACACTGGCAGCGCCGGCAGCAAAAGCACCAGCCACCACAACGCCTGTTCCCTTGGCTATTGTGACCGCTATTCTACGGCCATCCCAGATAGAGCTTTTCTGGAGCCGGGTGCGATGCGCCTCTTCAAGCTCAACACACTCAGGCTCTTCAAGCTTCAGATCTCTGAGCTTATCCAGATCAAGCTCGCCCTTTCTGGCCATCAGGGTTTGCTTTTCCCGTGGAGTCAGATCATTAAAAGTCAGGCCTTCAACTTCGACGAGTTCCTCAAATGTTCTAGGCGCCGGTTCCTGTACCGTTGGAGCATACAGAATTCCGGTCACTGAGCTGAGCAGACTCATAGCGTAAATCTCCCTGATTTACGAAAAAGTATTCAGAACCGTTATCGGCACGTTTACCGTGAAAAATATTATTCTTTCTGCATGAGCATTTATAACAACTCCGACAACCTTGGAGCGTTTCATGCCTGAACTGACTGACAGCCGCTTCGAATGCGACATTCTTACCACGAATTTATCGAAGCCTTGTAAGCAATTTCCGAAAAAGCCTTAGATATGAAGGAATTACGCTTTAGTCTCGGAAAGCACAGACTTACACTTTAATGACATTTTCAATAGAATAGGCGCCGATTCCGCCAATACGACTTTGAGGCCACTCAATGACGTCCAAGCCCAATGTACGACAGCCGAGCCATGTGGCCTGTAGAGATTGCAGTCTCAGTTCCCTCTGCCTACCACTGGCATTGAGTCTACAGGACATTGACCAGCTTGATCGCATTATCAAGCGAGGCCGCCCTCTTAAGAAGGGGGAGCACCTGTTCCTGGAAGGAGATACTTTCACCAGCGTCTTCGCTGTCCGTTCAGGGGCTATTAAAACCTATACTGCCACCAATGAAGGTGAAGAGCAGATTACATCCTTCTATCTACCCAGCGAGATACTGGGTCTGAGTGGTATGGATACTGACGTTTATCCAGTCTCTGCACAGGCTATGGAAACCACCATGATCTGTGAGATACCTTTTGATCAGCTGGAAACTCTGTCCGATCGATTTCCGGAGTTGCGTCGACACATGATGCGACTGATGAGTAAAAAGATTCGGGAAGATCAGCAGATGATGATGCTGCTGTCCAAGAAAAATGCGGACGAGAGGATTGCGACGTTCCTGATCAATCTGGCCAGTCGCTTCCGTCGCAGGGGATTCTCGTCCCAGTCTTTCCGTTTGTCCATGTCCCGTAACGAGATGGGCAATTATCTGGGTCTGGCTGTAGAAACAGTCAGTCGGGTATTTACCCGCTTCCAGAAAAACGGTCTGATCTATGCGGTTGGCAAAGAGATTGAAATCCGTGACCCGGTTCAATTATGCTCGCTGGCGGGTGGAAAATCTGTCGATATAGAGCAGATTATCTCTACTTCATAAGCACTACTTAATAATCACAACCGGAACAGTAAACCGCTGTTCCGGTCGCATAACCTCACTTTGGCCAGGACGGACAGTAAGGCAAAGATATGATCGTTGATGAAGCTTATCTGAAATCACAGATTCGAACCGTGCCTGACTGGCCCAAACCTGGCATTCAGTTTCGGGATGTCACCACTATTTTCGAGAACCCCAAAGCCTGGCGTGCGGTCATGGACAGCCTGGTTCATCGTTATATGAGTATTGAATTTGACCGTATCGGTGCACTGGATGCCCGGGGCTTTCTTATGGGGTCTGTTCTTTCTTATACCCTGAACAAACCACTGATCCTGTTCAGAAAAAAGGGTAAATTGCCGCACAGCACCGTCGCTCAGGATTATGAGCTCGAATACGGTACTGCAACGCTGGAAGTTCATGCAGACACGATCCAGAAAGGTGACAAGGTCATTCTAGTCGATGATCTGATTGCCACAGGCGGCACTCTGCTTGCGGCCAGCCAGCTGGTAAACCAGCTCGGTGGTCAAACACTTGAAGCCGCTTCCATTATGGATTTACCTGACTTGGGTGGCTCAAAAAAATTACAGGAAGCCGGAATTCCTGTTTTCTCACTGTGTGAGTTTGAAGGGGAATAATCCCCTTCTTAACCTCCCTTCTTCATACTCGTTTTTAAACTTCACCACTGCACTATAAAAGGCCATCAGATAAATTCTGCTGTACTTCAGAATTTTTTGGGTGCTACGATAAACTGTGTAATGAAAATAATGCTCTAAGGCAAAGGAAAACCCGATGGGTATTTGTGCAAAGGAGCTGCGCCACTACGTTGTACGCCCTACCCTGAAACATTTGAGAATGTGGAGTCCTACTGCGGAAAATCTGTTGCTGGGAACAGCTGCCAGAGAATCCGGCCTGGGCTTTCATCTTAAACAGGAACATCATCAGGCTTTGGGGATTTATCAGATCTCACCCAGAATGCATCGCAATATCTGGGATCATTATCTGGCTAAAAAATCCGATCTTTCCAGCTTGATTCGGGGGTTGGCCAGCCAGAGAGAATTTCTGGCTCATCCACATTTGGAACTGGCGACCAATCTTTCATACGCCACCGCCATTGCCTGGATGATTTATTATCGAACGAATAAACCCATCCATAAGGTGCCCCATGATGATGTCCGAGCCATGGGAAAGCTCTGGCATAATTACTATCACCGACACCATCCAGGTCCTATCGAGAGTTTTGTTGATAGCTATAAAGCGTTAATTACGGATTCGGTTGAAACAGAAAAGTCATTATCAGAGAGTCTAAAGACTCCCTGATAACCTCAACTGGCCTGATCTCGTTTTTCAGCGCATTTGATACAAAGGTCAGCATAGGGCATGGCGACCAGGCGGGCTTCGGCTATTTCACCACCACAACCGATGCAGTAGCCGTAATCATCATGGTTCATACGATCCAGCGCTTTGTTAATAAGATTGAGCTCAGCCCGGGCATCATTTCCCAGCTGATCAATCACCTCATCGTTTTCCCTTTCCTGCGCTTGTTCTGACCAATCAGCATTGGCCCTGCGGGTAACGTCTTTCTTGATATTGCCAAGACGAACGTTTAATTCATCTCTGCGAGATAACAACCAGACTTTCAGTTTCTCGTATTCAGCCATGGAAATCCCCTGAATAAATGTCGACGATTATTCTGTGTATAAACGACTTGATGCTGAGTCCTTAGGCATGCTGTCCATTAGCTAAGCATAGCTTCAGTTAGCCATATTTCGACAGCTCATTCACAATAGCAGCCGTCGGTCCTTTGGAATACGGAACGATAAACAGGCAGGAGCCTGTAAAAACCCCTTAATAATTCAAATTACAGGGTTGTCTGTTGAGACTGTTGGAAACCATTTCCTTGGAGTTAATCGCAATTCTTTGTTCAGCCCGTCATTATCCCTAATGCCTATCCTGAAACCTTTGATTATAATGTGCTGAATTTTCGGGATACTGCCCGTTTCACATTATTCAAAGCTGAAAGCCAATCACTTCCACAACGCCTCCCATGGAGTTGATTTGAAGTCAGGTGCTTTGAGAGAAAAGACAGAGCCAAAATGCAGAGCCAGACAAAAAGCGAAAAAACCAACTTCAACAAGCTGCAGAAACGCCTGAGACGTGAGGTTGGGCAGGCCATAGCCGAATACAACATGATTGAAAACGGTGACCGCATTATGGTCTGTCTGTCAGGGGGCAAAGACAGCTATACCCTGCTGGACATTCTGATGAATCTCAAGACCTATGCGCCAGTCAACTTTGACATCATTGCGGTCAACCTCGACCAGAAGCAGCCAGGGTTCCCTGAGCATGTGCTGCCGGATTATCTGGAAAGCCTGGGCGTTGAGTACCGAATTGTCGAGGAAGATACCTACTCCATTGTCAAAGAGAAGGTACCGGAAGGCAAAACCACCTGCGCTCTATGCTCCCGCCTGCGTCGAGGCATTCTTTATCGCACTGCTTCTGAGTTGAAAGCCACCAAGATTGCCCTGGGTCATCACCGGGACGATATTCTTGAAACCCTTTTCCTGAATATGTTCTACGGTGGCAAGTTGAAAGCCATGCCTCCCAAGCTGGTCAGCGATGATGGCCAGCACACGGTTATTCGCCCTCTGGCCTTCTGCCGTGAAAAGGATATTGTTCGCTTTACCGAGTTCAAGTCATTCCCGATTATCCCTTGTAATCTCTGTGGCTCTCAGGAAAACCTTCAGAGACAGGCGATCAAAGCTATGTTCACCGAATGGGATAAGCGTTTTCCCGGAAGAATGGAAAGCATGTTCAGATCGCTGAGGAACGTAGCTCCGTCCCATCTGGCAGACAGCTCACTGTTTGATTTCAAGAATCTGACGACCGATGGCCAACCTGTTGAAGACGGAGATACTGCTTTCGACCCGGTCGATGTACCTCTGACCTATAGAGACGAAAGTGATGAAGATGAGAAGCCAGATCAGGCTTCCATGGTGAATATCGTCAACCTGTAAAACCCGGAAACTCTTTCAGCGGCGGTATTCGTTCAGCTTCCAGTTATAGTGGTAGCTGATTCCGCCCTGATAGTCCTCGATACGTTTGCGCATCTTGGGGTCTGAAAACCGCAGCAATTCTTTCATTACCCCGTCTTTGCCACCAAAATCGCTGCCATACCAATAAAAAATCTTTGATAACACCAAACGACCACCCACAAAGTTTACCCCCTTATTCTGATTAATAAATCGCGTTCCGGCTTCATCCAGCTGTGCTTCTATTTCGCTGGATTTATAAGTCTTTGGAGCAAGATCGGGACAACCAATACTGGCACAGTTGATGGCATAGTGAATTCTGGGAGTATTCCAAAGGGGACGGATGATGCGGTGTTCAATATCATGCAATGAAACAGGCTGCCCCTGAATATTTATCACCTTGTCTTTCCAGGGGCCTGTTCTGAACCAGCCTTTGCCCAGACGGGTAATGGATTTCACCGGATAATTCTTCAGAATCAGCTCTACTGTCAGGGCGTTATAAAGATTAATCCAGTAGGCCAGCTGCTCTTTCTTACGCAGTTCTCTGGGATCGATGCCTGACATCCCTTTTAAGTAGGTTTGCAATCTGGCATAGTTTTCCCGGCTTACTCCCCCGTAAACAAACACATACATTTTGTACTTGTCTGAATACCGAAGGTATTTATCAATAATGTACTGCCATTGGGAATGATCGACTTCCTGTCGATTACTTTCATCACTTTTATCCCAAAAGGCCCAATAATCCTTTTCCGGTGCAGCTTCAACCTGACCTGCCAAAAGCAGGGGAACAACTATAAAGAATGCTATCCAAACCGACCTCATCGATCCTCCGGGTCATCCAAACCTTTGTGGATAGACAGATTATCGGCTGATCTACTCCGTCATTTATCAAGGTTCGAACGATCGGATTTCAACGGCCTTTCTGATCATTCAAAGACCAGTCATAGCGATAATCAATGGGGCCGGTATACTTCTCGAGACGTTTCCTGAGTTGTTCGTTGGCATGGGCCTTCAGATGAACCAAGAGATCCTTTTGCGATCCGAAGTCTACGCCATACCATTCATAAACTCGCGATAGCACCAACCGGCCATCAACAAACTCAACCCCTTTCTCCTGGTTGATAAACCGACGGGAGGCCTCTGACAGCATCTTCTCCAGGTTCACTGCGGTGTACGGCTCCAATGCCAGATCCGGGCAGCCTAAGCTGGCACAATTCACAGCATAATGAATCCGCTTGTCCTGCCAGAGAGGTCTCAGGATTCGGTGCTCAATATCGTTCAGTGACAGTGACTGACCAGCCACCTTGGTGAGTTCCTGATCCCAGGGCCCAAAGGCATACCAGGGCCCCACCTTGGTAATGGACTTAAGCGGGTAGTTCTTCAGAATAAGATCGACGGTGAGGGCATTATAAAGATTGATCCAGTAGGCCATCTGGACAGCTCTGCTGTATTGGCGGGGATCAATGCGGGTCAAGGTTTCAATATACACCTTCAGGCGCTTCTTATCTTCAGACGTGACCTTGCCATAAGCCAGAAGCCGACCCTCAGAGTCAGGGGACACCCTGAGATAACGCTCAAGAAACTGCCCCCAGGCTGAATGATCAATCGACTTCAGAGATTGCTCATTACTCTTATCCCAAACCCCCCAGTATTCACTGGACGGGGCCGCCTGTAACTGAGGCGTCGGCAATATAAATAGTACCAATAGCCATAATATTGCTCTGGTCATCCCTCACCTCGTTGAGCTCTGTTAAAGGCTTTTCAAGATCGTACTTCAGCAAGCCATTACTCTCAATCATGGATATCAACTCTTCTACATAGTCGACCCCACGAATGGAATAGGAATACAGTCCCTGAGCCAACAAAGGACCCGTCACCGGCTCACCAACCACTCTTCTTTTTGAACGCAACTCCCTCAAACCATCATAATGATGACTGGTATTGAGGTTATGCATGTAGGAGCGAACCGATGCTGCCGGAGAGGAAAAGCTCCTTACTTCATAAGTAGCGCCTTCTGGACGTGCACCGGGAACCACACCACAGCCCGGGGTGAAACACCACTGGCCAAAGTAGTTGTTAGCATCAACAGCAAACCTTGAGGTGCCCCAGGCCGACTCATTCGCCGCCTGCACCAGAGCCAGTGAGACCGGAATTTCATCGACCCGGTTCAACAGATCATCATAGAGTTCATCACTGACTCGGAGCTCTTCATCCACTCTGAACTTTCGGGCAATGTCGATCAGCCACTTTTCTTCGGTTTCATGCAGGGCTGGCTTTTCCCTGAGCATTTCAACTTCTTGTCGAATACTGGCCAAACGCTCGTTCTCGTTATCAATCATTTGCCTCATGAAGGCAAAGAACTCACTTTTCTTTTTCTTGACGTCCATGATGGCAGCAAAGTCGGGGATGTCAGTTTGAATTTTTTTCTCAACTTTAACCACCTTCTTACTGACCTTCTTAACCTGCTCCACGACGGGTTCTTTGACAGCCTGAAAATCCCTGTTATACCAGCTAGCCAGAGCCACTGCCCCCGCCAGCAGCAAAAGAAAATAACGATCTAATTTAGTCATCATAGTGTCAGCACTGCTCCTGAGCCTACCCTGAAACAAACGACAAATTCCCGATTTACCCGTTCGAAAACGACTGTGTTATCGAAGCATGAAATCCAGATGCCTTTGTGGTGGCTGTTTCCTAAAAAAAATAAAGCCTCAGTCTACTCCCCCTGCCGGCCTTAACTGCGTTGACCTTAAACGGTCCGTCCTGTTCATCTCAGCTGTAAAACGTTCGACTGAGCAGAAAGGTTCACTCCAAAACCTCACCTGCAAACCGAAGATTCGACGCTTTTTGTGATGTTGATGAAGAAGGTTACCCGAAATACCAATGTAATACTTTACTTCATGAAAAAAATATGTACACACTGAAATCAAGGCTATCAAGCGATCCTGTGTAACAGGAAGTGCCTGGCTCATGTTGATCATGTGAGCCGATGCCTTCGCAGTGAATAATAATAACAACATATTAGCCGCTGTTTTGTAGCTGAATGCTAAACACAATGTAAGGATTACCAGCTACTGGTGTACAGCCCTAAATGGAGGTTGCACCATGATATTAAGCCATTTTTGGGGGCTTCTCTTTCATCCGGATGAAGAGTGGACCAGTATTCGGGAACACCCACCCGGTATCATTCGACTTTACCTGGGCCAGGTCATCTGGCTGGCAGCTCTGCCGGCAATATGCACTTACCTGGGCACCACACGAACAGGCTGGTCACTTCCGGGCAGTGATCAAGTGGTCAAATTAACCGAAACCAGCGCTGCAGCCATGGCTATTTTTGCCTGGCTGGCCATTCTGGCCGGTGTTGCCATCATGGGAGCATTCATTCAATGGATGGCTGAAACCTTTGGCAGCAAACCCAGCCTGACTCAAAGTGTTGCATTCAGTTGTTATACGGCTGCACCACTTTTTCTGGCGGGTTTTTGCGGCCTATACCCATCCATCTGGCTGACCATTGTTGCCGGCACTATAGCGTCTTCCTGCTCTGCCTGGCTACTCTATTCAGGTTTGCCGACTTTCATGCAGATACCTAGAGAACAGGGATTTGTCTATGCCAGCTCGGTATTGTGCATCGGGTTGGTGGTGCTGGTCTCCATAATGATCACGACTGTCATATTCTGGGGCATGGGCGTAGGCCCCGAATACATACAGGTACACTAAAGCTTTAGCTCTAACACCAGATGAATTAAGTAGTATCATCCGGGAACACTGTTTTGAGTCATGCCTGATTATTCAAATAACCCCATTGCCAGAACCCTGAGAGGGTGGATTTCACATGTACCCCCCTCCTCATCCCAAGGAACGCCTCAGGGTAACCAGGCTGGGCGCCGCGTACAAACAACCGAGGCCCAGAGAACTGAGGGCTTAAGCAGTGAGACGGGCAATCATCGTCAACATCCCTCACGATCCCTGAAGGATCGACTGGCAAACAGTTTTCTGGGGAAATGGTTCATCAGGCAACCTTCTGCACAACACCTGGAGCAGCGTCTCCAAACCAGAACATCTGAGGCATCAAATCCCTACATTGATCAACCCGCCCCCACTAACCCTTACAGCGAGATAGAAGATAACCCAACACTGCACTTTGAGAACCCCTATGTTAGCTCTGATACAGTAGAATCCGGTTCGGATTCACTTCACTATCTTGAACCCACTCCCGATGACCGTTACCTTGAACCTACGCCGTCATCAGAGCCTGAAACTGAACTCACGTCGCCTAATCTTTCCAGTGAGCACGAAGTCCATGATGACCAGCCGACTCCTGTCAGGCTATCCACTCTGAAAGAACAGATAGAACATGAGATTGGCGTCAAAACGACTCATCATTTCAAAGGAGCAGGAAAGTTTGGGTCTGTCGCTATGGCCATTCCTGACTCAGAAGACACAGTTCGCCCTATCCATGCACTGAAAACCACAATCAATGAGCGCAAATCCAGCGAGTTGGAGATATTGCAGCAACTAAAAGCTCAGCCTCACGACAATATTGCAGCGGTTAAAAGCACCTTTAGAAGTCAGGAACAAGTCAAAACAGTACAACAACAAGGTTATGCGGAAGGCATTGAGCTCGAATTTGTCGGCCAGAGTCTGGAAGATGTCCTTCGACCAGAGAGAAAACTGGGGATATTTTCTCATGATGAATTGCATAATCGAGAGACGATCAAGGCGGAAAGAGGGATTGAAGACAAAGGTGTAGCTCCTCTCGGTGGAGGATTACCGCCCGTATTATTAAAGAAAGTCGGTCTGGGTGTAGCCAGTGCCCTTAATCACCTTCATACCGCCGCTGTGCCGCCCATACTTCACATGGACCTGAACCCGGGAAACATTCTTCTGACAGGGGATGGAACGGTTAAACTGACTGACTTTGGAAACTCTGTTCAACTCGACGGTACAAACCTGGCAAACAGGAGCCTACAGTTGCACAGAGATTATACTGCTCCGGAAGTGACTTTGAGTGAGCTCCCCGCGCCTCAGTCTGAGATGTGGTCGTTTGGGAGCCTGCTCTACGAAGCTGCTACGGGTGAAAAACTCTGTCTGTTCAATCCAATGAGTCGTGATGTCCCCATAGAGGACCGATATGAAGTCATGAAAAGTTTTGCTGAGCTCGTCCTTGGCCATGAAAAACTGCAAAAGCCTGAAAGTGCCCAGCTGAAGGATCTTCTCAGCAAGTTATTGGTCATGAAGCCAGAAGACAGGTTGACCGCAGAGCAAGTATTAAATCATCCTTACTTGCAAGAGACATAAGTTGGCTGTACAGATACAATTCTACTGAACTATCCTCTATGAGTTTTTCTAACCTGTCTGTTTATGTTGAATACACAATGTCCCTACCTGCCTGCCATTGAATTAAGGACCAGTGAACTTTACTGTCTGGCTGAGCGGCATTTTCTTAAACGGTTTCCTCGCCCACAGATCACCCTGAACTTAAGAGGTGAAACGGCCGGCCAAGCCTGGACTGAAAAAAACCAGTTGCGCCTTAATAAACAGCTTTTCAAAGAAAACAAGGAGCATTTCCTGGAGCACACCGTTGGCCATGAAGTCGCACACCTCATTGCCCATCAGCTCTTTGGCAGAAACATCCGCCCCCATGGCAGAGAATGGCAATTCATTATGGAAGAAGTGTTCAGACTCCCTGCGCAAAGAACTCACAGTTACAACACCCGCAATGCCAGTAAACGACCATTTCTATACCGTTGCCGCTGTGATGGAAAGACGATTCCACTCAGTACCATCCGCCATAACAGAGCAGTAAAAGGCACAGTCTACCTGTGTACCCAGTGTCGGGAGCCTTTGACATTTGTTGAAAAGGTCAGCGGTTGAATCAGGATATTTAAACGATCAAGGATTAATATTTTCAGCCCTGGAAAACGGGAGTTGAATCTCATCAGATCGCTGATTCGATGCCAGAATAAGTCCGCTTATGTGAGATAAAAAAGCAAACCCTGGGAAATACCGTCTATCTTTTGGAGCGTTTCCTGCTCAAGTTTAATTTTCCTGGAAAATGATAGGGCGGGATAGCGGTACAAGCTTTATTCGCATCACAAGATTACAGGCGCTGCTTATGATGTCCCAAAAGGCTCTATGCCCACCAATGTTAATCTTATGTTTGTTTCATCTCCATCCAGCTCAAGCCGATATCGTCACCCAGTGCAGCTCTGAGTTCGCCAGTGTTGCTCAATGTGTGAGCACCGGATGCAGCCATTGCCTGAAAGATCTTGAGTCCACTGAGCAGACAGCAGAGCATATGGCTGAAGGTTTTTGTGCGGCATCCATTATATTTTCACCTCTGATTGCTATGTGTGCGGCTGCAACTGCCTCAATATCATATTGTAAACAAGCTATCGGAGCGGTAAAAAAAGACTGTCCCGGTGAAGAGGATCAAGACGAAAAGATTACGATTACTCGATACCCCTTTAAAACACTGGAGGTTTACGACCAGCCAGCCAGCCATCCTGCCCCATCAGTACATTATGATGTCTGAAGGAACTTATGCGACAAACAACAAGGCCATAGAAAAAGTTAACCCTAAAGCTGCCAGCCTTAGTCTGGGAGAAATGATCAAATTCAGAAACAGACAGGCAGCACAAGATCAGAAAAGTCGCGAACACAAACACTCAGAAAACTTTGCTATAGGAAAGGCCACCCAAGGGATAGATAATGCGATGCTGCATAGGGTTGCGAAAAGCATTGCCAGCGCACTCAACCATTTGCACACTGCTATGAATCCACCGATTTTGCATATGGGCGTCACTCCCGAAAATATTCTATTCACAGAAGAAGATACCGTTATGCTGACAGGGTTTGAGAAAGCATTGTATCTTTATTCTGACGGACTCAGAGACCAGCAGTACTTGCCCTTTGATTTCTGCACGGCACCCGAACTTCATCAACAAGGTGGACTTCCATCACGACAGTCCGATATGTGGTTATACCAATCGAATTTTCTAACTACCGTAATGAGCATGGCAAGCTGGACATCAGAGCAAGGCGGAACGACGAGTAATAGCTAGCTATTGCGAGGAGTTCCAACGCAGGGCTGTTGTTCAGATTGTCAGCACAATAGC
>NZ_JBPCXO010000048.1:0-10981 GCF_051008435.1 Endozoicomonas sp.
AAAGCCGGATTTGGCCATTTTTTATGATTCTTTTCGTTGAATAGCTCGCTATTCGCCTCAAATAATCATAAAAACTGTCTCAAACCGGACTTTTTCTCGCTACGGTCGGCTAAGTCCGACAGACTCCATAGGGCTTTTCAAGGTGGGGATCCTGCTTCAGGGTTACCTTATTAGCGGAGGGGGTGGGGAAATCTTGAGAAAGGGAATAGCTTCAGAAAGGCGGACTTTTTTGGCAGAATGTTTTCAACTGCAGTGTAGAATTCGAAAATAATGAAAAGAATACGTCCATGGTTAGTTTTTCTCACTCTACAACTGATCAGTATCGCCGCTGTCTGGTTTTTTTCCACGGAAGTGCAGAGGACTGGGTATCTGGCATGGTTTGGTATTGAGCCAGATCAGTTGGAATCGTTAGAGTCTGACCTTTTGGATATCAGAGGATTTCCAAGATATGCAGCTCGAAGTGAAGTTGATCCCATCTTTCAATGCAAGCCCAAAACCCGGCCCATTAACTCAGTCAAACAGAATGGTGTTTACAAGTGGGTAGATGCAAAGGGAAAGATGCACTTTTCTGACAGGCCGCCTGTTGGTACTGAGACTGAAAACCTGTCCCGGCGATACAGCAGCCGCCTAAAATATTTTACAGTGGATGTCAGAAATCGAGGTGGCACCTTACCGGCCTATATGAAAGATCATCTGTCATCGGATACCCGCCAGATTTTCTCTATCCTTTCTCAGGCACTGAACATCAAGCAGTTGAGACAAGTCGATCTGCAGGTTCATGTGTTTGATAACAAAGGTACGTTCAATCAATTCAAACGACAAATTGCGCCTTCTCTGGGGAATAATATTTCCGGATTTTACAACCCAGGGCATAACCTTGCCGCAGTGATGCGCCAAAAGAGCGACGAAAGCACTTTTTCTACAGCGAGGCATGAGGCTGCTCATGTCATTATCTCAGGCCTGTTTGGGTATGTCCCCACCTGGTTTACGGAAGGCATCGCTGAATATTTTGAACAGATGAGCATCAGTGGTCAGCTGAAAACCATTCAACCCAACCAGCACTGGATAAAATTACTCCATAGCCAGCACAGAAAGCGACAGCTGATGTTTCTATCGGAGTATTTTCAGTACGACCGGCAATCGTGGCGTTCAAAAGACCAAAGTACCATGTATGCCATGGCCTGGAGCCTGACGTATTTTTTGATGAGTTCAAAAGAGGGGAAGAACCTGCTCAATCGCTTTATGACTGAGCTGGCTGATGAACCTTGCAGCTCGCTTGATAGCGCCCAGTTTTTTGCCCGGAATTATCGAGGCGGACTGCAAAGGCTGGATCAGGATTGGAAGCGTTGGCTGGTGGCTGGAGATCACTCCAGCCACCGGTATTGAAAGGTTAACGCAGAGGGTTGAACTGGCTTTTTGCGAGGCAATACATGTCTCGCTTTTTTGCTACATCTTTCTTGCTGGAGCTACTGGCCATCCGGTACCTCTTACGGTAGTCAGTGCATTGATCTTTGAAATACCCCTGTGCCTGACCACGGCAGCCTCGGTATTCAGTTGATCCCTTGGTGTAGTTGGAGCAGACTGATTTATAGTCGATTTTTTTGCCCGTGTAAGAGTAACGGACAGAGTAATGCTTGTCGTGTTTGTTGAGGTCAAGTGGCCATGCATTAAAGGTGAGGAAGCAGAGAATAAGAGGTAATAACTTTCTTGTTTTTTTCATTATTTGCTATTAGATGTGAGATTTAAAGAGAACTGCGTCAAGTTGACGCAGTACGAAGAGAAGGTTTTGTTTATTATTAGTGAACAATATTCATCAATGTGTCAAAGTCTTTGATCACATCGTAACGAACATTCTTTGGTGCGAATTGTTCATTGAGTTTTTCAAAGAACTTTTTTGCACACTTTATTTTCGTTTTCTCAATCTCTTTCAGTTGCATTGTTGACATATCCCCTTTGGTTTCAGCAACAAAGAAAACATGCTTCACAGAGCCTTCGACAAAGGCTATAGCCCAGTCTGGATTATAGGTACCTACAGGTGTTGGAATAAAGAATCCATTCGGCAGCTTTGTATAAACGACAACATCAGTACTGGTATCCAGCTCCTTAACAAACTCACGTTCAACTTTGGAGTCAGTGACTACATAGTCATAAACATGCTTCTTCAGCTTGTCACCCGCTTTACTGAAGTCCTGCCCAGTCTGGTTATTGGTGAAAATATCCAGCTCGAACCGTTCTTCTACTGTATCGTAAGCAAGATGTTCAATAACCTCAGTTGCTTTCTGTTCATTAATCAGGCGAGCGGCTTCCGAGATAAAGTTCTCAGGGTTGGTTTTGAACTGGGCAAAAACTGGCTTATTAATATCCTTCAGAATCTTGGCAATGGTCTGGCGTTTGAGCTGACACTCTTCGGCCAGTTTGCCTAACAGGTCATACTTCACCCGAGAGTGGACTGAAGCCTTGTGAGTCTCGGTTTCCGTCTTTTCAAGCTTAAACCCGTCACCGGATTTCATCTCGTCATAGCCAACACCGGCAACCTGTTCACCGGATTGGATAGTGTACTGCATGGGCGTAACCCGAAGGTGTTCGTCCAGTGTGGCAATACACTTCTTAACCAGCTCTGCAGAGTCAAACTGTACGCTGTAAACGGCTTTTCTGTTAATACGATCCCAGAGTTCCAGAAACTCTTTCTTCTCAAAATTATCATTGAGAGGGTTCGTTTTCTTCTTACGACCATCTTCCATACCAGGCATCAGATCTTCACTGAAGACGCTATCGACCAGTTGGAAAATCTGATCCTCGTAAGGCTTCAAATCATCCGGCAGTTTTACCAGAGAACCTTCTTTTTTCGCCTGATGGTACTCTTCAGCAATATGATCTTCATCGGTGACATAGTCATTTTTCAGAAGGTATTTATAGATTTGCTTAGCCATCTGAGGAGTGACTTCAATAGCACCGTCTGGGGTGATGAGCTGCTTACCTGTGAAATAGTCTGTATCGGCAACTCGTGGACGAGCAGAGAGCGATGCACTGATATCCTTCTGAAGCGCAGTCACAAAATATTTATAACTCTCACTGGCTACAACAGTCAGAACATTGGTACTGTGAACGGTTAACGGATTGTCCATGCGCTCACCGTCCTGATTAACACAAATACGCAGCCCCCGGCCTACTTCCTGGCGGCGGGAAATGATGTTATCGCTGTGCTTCAGGGTACATATAACAAACACGTTTGGATTATCCCAGCCTTCCCGCAGGGCAGAGTGGGAGAAAATAAAGCGTGTAGGTTCCTGGAAAGAAAGGAGGCGCTCCTTTTCTTTCAGAATAAGATCATAGGCATCTGTATCGGTGCTCTCAACTTTCTCACTCTTGGCAGATTTTACGGCATCAACCATCATCCCTTTTTTATCAATGGAGAAGTAACCCTTGTGAGTCTGTTCAGCTGAGATTTTATGGAGATGATCAAAATAAGGGCAAGGATCAAGCTGCAATACTTCGTTTAGGTAGAGGTTATATTCCTCTTCAAAAATACGGGCGTATTCTCCTTTGGTATCGGGTTGGTCATAGTCCCGGTACTTAGCTACTTCGTCGATAAAGAACAGGGTCAGTACTTTTATGCCCTGATTGAACAAGGCTCGCTCTTTATCGAAGTGTGCTTTAATCGCTTCTCTAATCTGGATGCGGCGCAGGGTCTCTTCGTTTACATCCCCTGTGGCTTCACCTACATAGAGTTCATGACCATTGGTGAAGCTCACCACATCGGTATTAGCGTTTACATCGGCGATCACAAATCCGTCGTACTGGTTAAGCCCTTCGGACTTGTCAAACAGATTGTCACCTTTACCCAGTTTGCGAACTCTACGCTTAATACCGGACTTCTCTTTTACCTCAATCTCGATCCGTGCCATAGGCGGCTTGCTGGATGAAATCTCAATGGATTCCAGATATAGGTAGGCGTTGGTTCCCGTAAGCCCCTTAACCGATATACCCCGAACCTCAATTTTCTTCACCAGCTTCTGGTTATACGCATCCAGTGCATCAAGACGGTGGATTTTATTGTGGTCAGTTTTATGGGTCGCAGAATAGCGAAGCACCATCAGGGCTTTAAATTGCTCCAGGGATTTCTTGGTTTTTGCGCCTTCCATTTTCTGGGGTTCATCCAGAATCAGTATCGGGCGGTTTGCAGCGATCACATCAATGGGGCGACGGCTCTGGAAGTCGTCCAGCTCTTCATAGATACGGCGGTTATCTTTGCCGGTGGCATTAAATGCCTGAACGTTGATGACCATAACATTAATGCCCGCATCAGAAGAGAATGTTTCCAGCTCATGCAGAGATTTGGAGTTATAAATAAAAGTTCGGGCTTTTTTGCCGTAGTTTGCATCTTGCTGGAAGTGGTCAGCTGTTATCTCCAACGATTTTGCGACACCCTCACGGATAGCAATACTGGGAACCACAATAATGAACTTATTCCAGCCATAACGGCGGTTCAGCTCGAACATTGTTTTTATGTAGCAGTAGGTTTTACCAGTACCTGTCTCCATCTCGATATCGAGGTTGAATGGCGATATCTTGTTGCTGACCAGTGCTGAAGATTGTGGCAGATTCTGACGACGCTGAACGTTTTGAATATTCTCCAGAACCTTTAATTCTGGTAGCAGGATATCAGCATTTTTAAAGCCTTCTTCTGGTCCTTCGCGTTTTGTTTGATGTTTTTTCCACTGACCTGGATCAATACGATAGCGAGTAGCGGCATCATCATGCAGCTGACCAACAAAGCAGTCAGCCACAGAGTTGACAGCAAGGGTTTGATAATCCTGTGTTTTAAACTGGCCCTATAACGGGGCTTAAAAATCTCACCAGATTTTTTACGAAAGCTTGAACGCTTCCTCCTTCGCTTCCCAATTTTCAAACTTGGACTTGTCTGAGAGATTGCCCACCAATGAGATTTGTCGGAGCAGCTTGCGTACCCAGACTTCAGTCAGTTCAACGAATTTTTTCTGTTTTGTTTTCTTTGACTCTTTTGTCACGTGGGTCTTTTTTTCGCCATTCTTCTCCTCCAGAAAATGATAGTGTAAAACTGCAGTGCAGGTAGCTGCTATCTGACTGATGCAGTCTACAAAAAGTAGCTTGGGCTTTTCAGTCTGCAAAGCTAGAGATTTTGGCGTGTACTGCAGTTCATTTTCATGCAGAACAAAAGTGCATTATTTACGGTTAGGAATGGGCGATTTGGTGCGTTGTCAGATGAGGTCTGTGCAATCAATCGTTATTGAATGATCGTTGAAGGGGAACGAGGTCAAAAGAGTTAGGGAGGGGGCTTAGCTGGAGAGAGGGTCTCTCCAGCTAACGGTCAGTATGAAGAATAACTCTTGATGAAGTTATTCCTTCTCGATGGGTTCACCCGTCTCTTCATCAAAATGGTCAGTATGAAACTCGTACCACATGACATTGATGATACCGAAGGCGCAGGCAAGCAGAACGCCCAAAATCCAAGCAAAATACCACATTGTCTGACCTCCTTAATACAGTGAGTGAGAGTTTTCATTGATGTGTTCAGCGGTCATGCGTCCCCACATCTTATAGAAGCACCAGCTTGTATAGCCAATAATAGTGGGCACAAAAATGCCTGCGACAACGGTCATAATGCCCAGTGTCAGGTGGCTGGATACTGAATCCCAGAGAGTCAGGCTGACATTAGGGTTGGTGCTGGATGGCAGAATGAATGGGAACAGAGAAAATCCGGCGGTCATAATAATGCCTGCCTGAGTCATAGAGCTGCAGGCAAAAGTCAGCCCATACAGACGGCTGTTAGCCAGCAGGAAGACACCAATAGCGCCAGCAAAACCCATGGCTGGTGCAATCATCATGATGGGGTATTTACTGTAGTTGGCCAGCCAGACACCGGCGTCAGCCAGGTGAACCGTTTTGTTCAATGGGTTGGCAGCACCATCAATAACCAGACCACTGACTACTTCGTAACCCGGCAGATTCGCTACCCAGACACCGGCTACAGCAAAGGTCACAATGGTGGCCAGGGCCGACAGGCGAGAGACGGTAGTCGCGCGTTCCTTAATGGGTGAGCCTGAGCGCATGCTTTGCCATACCGCTCCCTGCATAGTTAGCATGGCGATGCTCACCACACCGCACAGCAGGGCAAAGGGATTCAGCAGGGAGAAGAAGCCCTGAGTGAAGCTGGAGCGCATGGTGTCATCCAGATCAAACCCAAAACCCTGAAACAGATTACCAAAAGCAACGCCGAAGACCAGAGACGGCACGATACCGCTGATAAATAATCCCCAGTCACAGAATTTTTTGTGCTCTGGATTGACCTTGGAGCGATAATCGAAGGCCAGGGGGCGACCGATCAATGAGAACAGTACCAGCAGCATTGCCCAGTAAAATCCGGAAAATGCTGTGGCATAAACAATGGGCCAGGCTGCGAACAGCGCACCACCGGCAGAAATCAGCCAAACCTGGTTACCATCCCAGTGGGGGACTACTGCGTTGATCATGATGCGACGCTCTTCGTCGTTCTTACTCATGAAAGGCAGCAGGTTGGCGGTTCCCATGTCATAACCGTCCATAATGGCAAAGCCTATGAACAGCACGCCAATCAAGACCCACCAGATAAATTTGAGTACTTCGTAATCCATAGTGACCTCCTGTTATGCCTGGGTCAAATCGCCGGAGCGGTTGCGTTCAAAGTGGTAGCGGCCAGTCTGAAGGCTGCTGGGGCCTTTGCGGGCGTATTTGATCATCAGGTACATTTCGATTACCAGGAAGACCGTATAGAAGGTTGCAAACCCTATAATACTCATCCAGAGATCCGTCTCTGTTCGACTGGATGCTGACATGTAGGTTGGCAGTATTCCTGAGATGGACCATGGCTGGCGGCCATATTCTGCAACAAACCAGCCCATTTCACTGGCAATGAAGGGCAGTGGTAGGGCATAGAAGCAGAGTTTCAGGAATTTAGGGCTCTTATATTCTGTTCTGCGAGCTGTTTTATAAAAGGCAGCCAACATAAGAATAAGCATCAGAACACCGCAGCCCACCATAATGCGGAAGGCAAAGAACAGAGGCCAAACCGTGGGGATGGCGTCTTCAGCAGCCTGGCGGATCATAGCCGGTGTGGCATTGGGTATATCGTCGGTGTAACGGGTCAGCAACAGACCGTAGCCCAGGTCATCAACGACTTTCTCAAAGGCATCACGATTGGCCGGAGTGTCTTCGCCGTTCTTCAGCTTCTGTAACAGTTCATAAGCTATGATGCCGGTGCCGATACGCTCAACCTTGTTGTCGATCAGATCCTTGATACCCAGTACTTCGGTATCCAGGGACCGGGTAGCGATAATACCCATGGCGTAAGGGATCTTGAGAGCAAAGTCGGTTCTCTGTTCTTCCTGATTCGGCAGACCGATGATCGTGAAAGCGGCAGGAGGTGGTTCCGTTTCCCACTCGGCTTCAATGGCGGCCAGTTTCACTTCCTGAACGTCACCCAGTTCATAACCGGATTCATCGCCCAGCATAATGGTGGAAAGAATAGCGGCCAGACCAAAACCGGCAGCGACAGCAAAGGAGCGACGGGCAAAACCGATGTCGCGACCTTTGAGCAGATACCAGGCGCTGATAGACAACACGAAAACCGCTCCGGTGGTGTAACCCGCAGCAACGGTGTGAATGAATTTAACCTGGGCAACCGGATTCAGAATCAGGTCTGCAAAACTGGTCATTTCCATCCGCATAGTTTCAAAGTTGAACTCTGCTCCTACCGGATTCTGCATCCAAGCATTGGCAATAAGAATCCACATGGCCGACAGGTTAGTGCCAATGGCCATTAACCAGGTACAGGTCAGATGCTGGACTTTGCTGAGTCGGTCCCAACCGAAGAAGAACATGCCGACAAACGTCGACTCCAGGAAGAAGGCCATCAGGGCCTCGATGGCCAGAGGGGCTCCAAAGATGTCTCCTGCATAGTAGGAATAGAATGACCAGTTGGTACCGAACTGGAATTCCATGGTCAGGCCGGTGGCTACACCGAGGGCAAAGTTAATACCAAACAGTTTGCCCCAGAATTTGGTCATGTCCCTGTAGACCTGTTTGCCGGTCATAACATAGACCGACTCCATGATCGCAAGCATGAAGGTCATGCCGAGGGTGAGTGGAACAAAGAGGAAATGGTAGAGTGCCGTCATCGCGAATTGAAATCGCGATAGGTCAATGATTTCTTCTGGAATCATGGTGCTCCTCGTTAATGACAGTGTGAAATCAGATCCGTACTGGAAATCAGAAAATATGTGCTGCCACAGAGGTCCTTTTGCTGCAGTACCCGCGCGTTCAGTATAATGGATACATTTGAAATGCATATTTATAGCAGGCGCGACGATGCGTCCGTTTATACGGATCTTAGGTGGGTGTGGATCAATCTATGGCTGGTTAATCAGATTGTGCATATGTTACTCCGATTTGTTACATATCTGAACTTCGGTAAGTCGCAAAATTTGATCTTTATCAAAAACGCATGAAATCCCTTGCGCTGCAGAGTATAAATAGAGGAAATAATGGTTAACATCTATAAAAACAGAGTGATGCGCTGTGTAAAAACGAAACGCTCTATTTGTGGGTAAGGGTTTATGTCATAAAAAATACTGATATCTGTAATAACTACCTATCAGTATTTTCGATCAGTCAATAGAGAGTATTCACCCGGCTGAATCGGTTTGCGCCGGGTGATATCGGATCAGCTATGAATAGTAGCAGAGCTGTATTTGCTGATGATTTTATTGGCGTTATAGAGATCGATTTGCCAATTGTTTTTTGCTGGCGGGACTTCAATAGGGGAGATATTGTCCAGAGAATAGCGAGCACTCATCGGGCTTTCAAACTGGGCAATAAATTGCAGACGTTCAAGATCTGCCTGATAGGTTTGCACAAGGAAATTAATGGTTCGTTCACTGAGGGGAACCCGATAGTAACGGATCAGATTCTGAGCCAGCTTTTCTGCACTGGCTGATAGGTTCTTGTCGACATCTGCTGCCAGTGCTTCTCCCAGGGTTGCTTTGGTTTTGGCACTCATACCCGGTTCGATAAATGCCAGACTGGAAGCGCTGGAGCTTTCAATAGCTCGTTGAATCTGTGGGTCGTGCAGATGAATATAAGGATCGAGAATGGTGGCGACTTCTATGGCGACTTCTCTGGCACGGGTTTCGGTTAAATCCTTCTGGGCTGGTGACAGACGAGAGTTGGTTCGATAACTTTCCCTGCGTAGTCGGGATTCTTTCAGGAATTCTTCCAGACGGTTAGCGACTTCCATTCGGGTATCGTCATCCAGCTCAATACTTTGCTCAGAAATGGTCAGACTACGTTTGACGTTTTCTTCCGGATTTTGTTGGTACAGAGTGGACAGCTTCTGCCAGTACTTCAGGGCTCGTTTGAGTTTGTCGCTGTCCCGACCCTGTTTGAGATAGGCACGATGGGCTTCATTATAAAGCTGAATGGCCTTATCCAGCTGTTTGCGTTTGATGTTCAGCGCCATCACATGTTTGCCGGTTTTACGAGTCAGGTCTCTGGCTTGGCGGACCTGAAGGCTTAGGTTATCCAGAGTTTCTGTCGCAGCGCTCAGCAGCTTCTGAGGGCTCAGACCATGACCGGTAATAATGTCATTCTGGACATCGACATTATGCAGCCAGGTGGTCAAAGCTTTGAGGCGGGAGTAAACCCTGGCCCGGCTGATACGGAAATCGTTACGTTCTTCCTCCAGCTTGTCCAGTGCCTTGGCAAGATCCCAACGCCCGGTGTACTCGATCTTCAACCAGGAGATTTCACGGCCACAAATCAGCTCGAAGCACAATATGAGAATTTCTTCGACGTCATGAAGAGTCATCAATTCTTCGTTATCCCGCTCACTGGCGGTGAGAATCCGTTCAATAAACAGGGGTTCCCTTGGTTGTCCTTCATGAGGCCTTGCCACGATACCGGTTAATCGGCTTTTCAGGGCTTCAGCAATGCGAGGATGAAGTTCCTTGAGTTCGTTGTGGTAACGTTCTGTGTCTTCAGAAACTTCGTGAACAATGTCTCGCATTCTGTGAAAAAGGCCTGCACGACGAAAGATTTCGATCTGTTCAGCTTTGCGGGCCAGTTTGGGGTCTCCGGTAATGTCTTCTACGGCGGTGGATACCCATTCAGGGCCAAGATCCAGCTTCCGCAGCAGAATGCCAGCAGAGTGAATGCGTCGTGCATCTTCTGCCATGTTGCGCTGGGCCAGATCGCGCACCATGTAAATAATTTCCGGTATCCGGTCTATAACACTGAGCAGGTTGTTTTTGTCTTTATTGACTTTGCGGCCGTGAGTGAGGTTATGCATCAGCTTGGTGAACAGACCCAAACCAATGGCCACTATGGAATAGCCAATAAAGTACAGGGTTCTGTCCAGCGGCATCATTGTGCCATAGCCAATGTAATAGCCAGTAAAGGCGGCTAGAAGTGTTACCGGACCTGCGGTCCAGGCATACTGCAGTATTGTGACACTCCAGGGCTCCTGATGAGGAGCACGTGCCACTTTCTCCAACCAGCTTAAATCACGTTCTTCAAGCTGAAGGTCATCATCATTCCGTTGCTGTCTTCGGAGACTGAATAGGGAGGGCATTGTCGTCTATATTGCTTGAGTGGTGGGAGATCCGAGTCTTATTCTAAAGTCTTAGGGTGACGATCAAGTATATGTAGATTTACGATTTAAAGTAAATGAATTGAAAGGTGGCAGAACGAACTGGACATGGGCATTTTGCAAAACCCAGAGCTCAAAAAATGGGACGTAAAGATCATAGCATAACTGGTAAGTTATTAATTACCTCCACCTTTAGAGCAACTTTTTGTTCCGTTGGACTTTATGGGGGGCTCCCAATTTCTTTTCGACGGTAGAGGGCATAGTTAGCAAGGAGTGCAATATGACAATAAAGAAAGGCACTGAAAGATAGACAGCCCCCGG
>NZ_JBPCXO010000049.1:0-5706 GCF_051008435.1 Endozoicomonas sp.
AAACAGCAGGTGCTGATCAAACTCAACAGGGCTATCCTTGAATTTTGGTGGTGGTGACATCTGGCATTATTAGGGTTGATTTAAGGCTTATCATAACAGATAAACCTATTCTCGGTCAGGCTCCTAGGCGACAAGAGAACGAAACCCCTTGAGCCTACGAATAGTAGGTGATCGGGATGAATGAACTCTGACAACAACGTAGCATCTTGAAAGGCGATGGGTATATGATCTTTCCCAGATATTCATCATAAGCCTGTCCAACCACTAACTAAGCAATCGGCATTGTAAATTCAAAGATAGTGCCGCCTTCAGAATGACGATGAAACGTCAGGCGACCACCATGGGACTGGATGATAGAGTGACAGACAGTCAGACCAATCCCCATACCGTCCGACTTGGTGGTATAGAAAGGTGTGAACAGTTTTTCTTCGGCATCATCGGCCAGCCCGTAACCCCGGTCAATCACCGACACTTTAACGAACTGGTCGTCGACCTGTTCTGCCTTAACCCAGACACCGATGTCCCGGGTATCCTGATCCCTCATGGCTTCCATACCATTGCGAATCAGGTTTAGGGCGACCTGCTGAATCTGCACCGGATCCACTTTCACCTCTGGCAGATCTTCCGCCACTTCAGTATGAATCTCCATACTGTTGTTTCGGGCATCCACTTCAGCCAGTTTGACGGTATCGCTAATCAGCTTAACAGGATCTACACAACCCAGAACATGATCAGGCTTCTTAACAAAAGAGCGAATCCGGGCAATGATCTCTCCGGCACGACGGGCCTGAATGTTGATCTTGTCCATCGCCTCATAAAGCGAGTCATAGATATCGTTGTCATTATGCTCCAGCCTCGCCATCATGCGCTTGGCGACCTGAGCATAATTGGAAATAGCGGTCAGAGGCTGGTTTACCTCATGGGCAAACCCTGCTGCCATCTCTCCCATAATACTCAGGCGAGAGACATGAGTCAGTTTTTCCTTCTGGGTTTCCAGCTCATCCAGAGCCTTCTGCAATGCAGCCTGGCCACGTTTTTTACTGGTAATATCCGTAAAAACAACCACGGCACCATTGGGCTGACCTTCTTCCATGATCGGTGTGCATGAGTAGCTGACCGGGAATGATGAGCCTTCTTTGTGCCAGAAAAAGGCATCGTCCACTCTTTTGCTGACACCTTTATTCAGTGCTACCTGTATGGGCGCCAGGTGCTGACTGCGAGCTTCATCTCCCGCTTCATCCAGCATCAATTCAATGAGACTGCGATTGATCAGACTGTCCATAGGCCAGCCCGTCATGATGGAAGCCGCCGCATTGGCAAAGGTAATGTGTCCCCGGCTATCCAGCCCGAAGATACCTTCGTTCATACTTTCCAGAATACGGGCTTTATCGGCTTCAAGCTGACGGTTTCGGGCTGAAAGCGCTTGTTCAAGTCGATGTATCTTGAGCTGGGTCTCTACCCTGGCAATGACTTCCTCCGCCTGAAAAGGCTTGGAGATAAAGTCAACAGCACCGGTCTCCAGACCACGTACTTTGTCCTTAGTGTCATCCAGTGCGGACAGAAAGATGACCGTAATATTCCTGGTATCCGGACCTTCTTTCAGCTGACGGCATACTTCATAACCGTCCATTCCGGGCATCATAATATCCAGTAAAACCAGCGCGGGCCTTGCCTTTTGGGCAATCCTCAATGCACTTTCACCGTTTTTCGCAATAAGAAGCTTGTAGCCCCGCCCACTGAGGGTCTGCAGCAGCACCTGCAAGTTGGTGGGATTGTCATCCACCAGAAGAATGCGCTCTACATCATCAACCGTTTCCGGAGGAGTGTCTGCCACGTACATATTGTTCGCCAATTCGTTAGTCACAGCTGGAAAAAGCATAGTCGAAGAAGTGAGCCATTCTGCCAGAATTTCCCCTGCAGGGCATGGGGTCTTTATATATTTTGCCACTTGTCTTCCGGGGTTTTTACTGCTCTCACTTCAGAACTAGGAGCCAGACCCTATTCATGCTTCAATAGCTCCAGGAGCCTGTCAGACTTAAAGTCGTTTCGGATGGAATTCCGACAGGCTCCCGGATAATCAATTACCCGTGATATTGGAACCCAAGTATGAAAGTACTGGTCATCGGTCAAACCGGTCAGGTCGGCCATGAAGTCTGCAGAATTCTGGGAGAGAAAGGTATTCCCTGGTACGCCCCGGACAGAACCGAGCTGGATCTATCTGAGCCCGAACAGATTCAAACATGCCTCAGAGACCACCAGCCAGACCTAGTCATTAATGCGGCGGCCTACAATAATCCGGTCAAGGCTGAGAACGAGCCTTCCCGCTGTTTCAGTATCAACCGGGATGCTGTCGCCGAACTGGCGAACTGTTGTCAGCGTCAGGACATTATTTTATTCCAGCTCTCAAGCTACCGGGTATTTGATGGCACCAAGCAGGAACCCTATAACGAAAAAGACCCCACAAACCCTATCGGTGTTCTTGGTAACAGTCGATTGCAGGCTGAGCAACAAATCAGGGAGCGTTGCGAGCGTCATATCATTCTGAGACTGTCCTGGATTATCAGTGAACGTCGCCCCAACATCCTGAGAAGGCTGGCAGAACAGATGTTGGTCAGCAAGGAAGTGTACGTTACTCCGGATCAACTGGGTTGTCCTACGCCTGCCGACGATGCCGCCCGGGTTATCGTTGCCATGGTTCAGCAGCTCGACTGTGGCGCTGAAACCTGGGGCACTTTTCATTACTCCACGACCGAATCAGTTTCTGAAAGTAACTTTGCCGAGATTCTTACTGCTGAAGCTTCCCAGCATCGTGACTTGAAAGTTCGCAAGTTGATCATGGCCAACATTGAATCCAGAGAAGGTATTAAACCGCCAGCCAACGGCACTCTGTCTTCCACTAAGGTGCTTAACACGTTCGGAGTTCATGCCCGACCATGGAGAAGCGCTGTGGCCCGGATTATCCGAAAAGTATACGACGACAGTAACCCTTCTGAATAAGCGAACCCAGTCGATTCATGATGTTGCCAGATCTTCCAGCTCTGCCTGTTACCGACATTCTGCCAGAGCTGTCAGAGTGCCTTGCCAGCCACGACCGGGTTGTCCTGCAAGCGCCAACGGGCGCAGGTAAAACAACCCTGGTTCCCCTGTACCTGCTCACACAACTGAATCTACCCGGAAAGATTCTGATGCTGGAACCAAGACGACTGGCGACGTCCGCCGCAGCCATGCGAATGGCCGACCTGCTTGGCGAACCGGTAGGGAAAACCGTTGGTTATCGGATGCAGCTGGAAAGCAAAGTCAGCAGGGAAACCCGGATCGAAGTCGTGACGGAAGGCATTCTGACTCGTATGTTGCAGGATGACCCCGAACTCTCAGGCATTTCGCTGGTGATTTTTGATGAATTCCATGAACGGTCTCTGCAGGCCGACCTGGGGCTCTCTCTGTCTCTACAATGCCAGGAATACTTTCGCGACCAACCTCTGAAATTATTGATCATGTCAGCTACTTTGCAGACTGACATGCTGACGAGAGCTCTGGAAGCTCCCTTGGTCATCAGCCGGGGCTTCAGCTACCCTGTAGACGTCGTATACCGGGATCAGCCCATCAAGGATCGAAACTTTTTTCCTCTTTGTCAGGAAGTCTGTCAGAGCGTGATAAAAGCTATCAATGAACAAGAGGGTTCGGCACTGGTCTTCCTTCCGGGAGCAGGTGAAATCAGACAGGTTCACTCTTTACTCAACGAAAAAGCTCTGCCAGAGAATATTGAGGTGCTGCCTCTTTACGGGGAAATGAGCCTGACGGACCAGCGTAAGGTCATTCAACGATCCGGGGCTGGTCAAAGAAAAATTGTATTGGCCACTAACATTGCAGAAACCAGCTTGACGATTGAGGGCATACGCATAGTGATTGATGCCGGCCAGGTCAGAAAAGCCGTTTTTGACCCTTCCTGTGCCATGACACGACTGGAAACCCGACGCACCAGCCAAAGCAGTGCAGAGCAAAGAAAAGGACGCGCAGGCCGACTGGAACCGGGGGTCTGCTATCGACTCTGGACCGCATCCGAACAAACCAGGCTGGCAGCCACTGATTCACCCGAAATAGAAGAAGCTGATCTCGCGCAACTGGCCCTTGAACTTGCCACCTGGGGAGCTTCTCCTGATGAACTCTTCTGGCTGAACTCTCCCCCTGATCGCCGCTATCAGGAAGCGACCACTTTGCTGGAAAATCTTGGGGCACTCTCAAGAACCTCTGCAGGCAGCTTTGCAATAACAGACCATGGTCGGGAGATGACCCGACTTGGGGCTCATCCTCGTATTGCTCACATGTTGATCGTGTCAGCTGATAAAGGATTACTGGAAGAAGGCAGTCAGCTGGCTGCCGTTCTCTCAGAAAGAGATTTGCTACGAGGCCAGAAAGGTCATTCTGTGGATATCTCAGATAGAATTCAGTTACTGGCAGGTAAGTCTTCAGGCAAAAGCACTCACAAAAGCACTCACTCAGTACACAAAGCCCGACAATTAGCACGACAATTAGCACGACAATGGCGTCAGAAGCTCACACAGAACACTAAACGTCCTGGCTCAGACAACAGTGAGCCCTACTCACGATTGCTTCTTGCGGCCTACCCAGATCGCATAGCCCAACGCCGAGGTCAATCCAACCAATACCTTTTGAGCAGTGGTCAGGGCGTTGAACTGGATTCACTGGACCCATTGGTAACCCATGAGTATCTGGTCATACCCAACATTGGCAATATTGGCAGTCAGCGAAACGCAAAAGCCTTTCTGGCCAGCCCGCTCAGCCTGCATACGCTTTATGACGAGTTACCAGAATTGATCCGGGAGCAGCAGACCGTTATCTGGAATACGGATAAAGAACGAGTCGTTGCAGTACAGCAGGAGAGATTGGGAGCGCTGGTTCTGGATGAAAAACGTCTAACGTCGCCTGATCCTGAATTAATTCAGGCGGCGTTAATCAACGGTATTCGCAACAAAGGTATAAGTTGTCTGCCATGGACCAGTGAAGCGCAGCAGCTCAGGGAAAGAATGCTGTTTATGGCCTCATGGCAACAAGCCAGAGAAACCGGGTGGCCAGCAATGGACGACTCAGCCCTGCTGGAAGAACTGGAGCAATGGCTGGGGCCTTACCTAACCGAACTGTCGAAACTTGAGCAACTAAAGAAACTCTCCCTGAGCAGCATACTGCTTGGCAGACTGGACTGGCCCCAGCAGCAGCTGATGGGGTCCGAAGCACCGGAACGCTGGCGGGCTCCCAGTGGCTCAAAAATTCGTATTGACTACTCCAATCCACAAGAACCCAAAATTTCACTCAGACTCCAGGAGCTGTTTGGGGCACTGGAAACACCGGTCATTGGTTTTGGCCAACAGCCCCTGACCATCGAGATGCTCTCACCCGCCCAGAGACCGGTACAGATTACCCGGGATCTGCACAGTTTCTGGAAGAACACCTACCAGGAGGTCAAGAAAGACCTCAAAGGCCGATACCCCAAACATTACTGGCCGGATAATCCACTGGAAGCCGAGGCGACCCGATTTGTAAGACCCAGGAAGTAGGAATGCAACCTTAAGTCCCGCTTAACTTTGAGGTAATGAGCGAGCAGGCTGTACTTTTGGTAAGAGAGTACAGTTTTCATACACTTTGCAGTCTAATCTACAGCATCAGCTTGTGTTCATAATTGTTCCGCTT
>NZ_JBPCXO010000050.1:0-9261 GCF_051008435.1 Endozoicomonas sp.
CCTGATTTGGCCATTTTTTATGATTCTTTTCGTTGAATAGCTCGCTATTCGCCTCAAATAATCATAAAAACTGTCTCAAACCGGACTTTTCCTCGCTACGGTCGGCTAAGTCCGACAGACTCCTGGGAGCCTGTCTATTCTCGGTCAGTCTCCCAGGTCAAGGAACAATGCTCACAGCAAGTCTTAGACGTTATTAGCAGGAGATCTTGGTTGAAATCATTTGATCTGGTGATTGCCGGTGGAGGCATGGTAGGGGCGTCGCTGGCGTTGTCTCTGTCAAAAGCAGACCTGAAAATAGCGCTGGTCGATCAACAGTCGCTGACGGCTGGGGCCTTTGCTCCCGATAGCCTTTATGCTCCCCGGGTCAGTGCTTTGACAGAAGCTTCTTCCAGATTGTTCCAGCGACTGGGAGCATGGGAGCTTATGACATCACAACGTGTTATGCCCTATCAGCACATGTTTGTCTGGGACAGTGAGGGCACGGGAGAAATTGGGTTTGATGCCAGGTCAGCGGGCTTTAAAACGCTTGGAAACATTGTTGAGAACGATGTGATCCGTAATGCGCTGCTGCAGAAACTGTCTGAAACCGATATTGAATGCTTCCCCGGTCAATCAACGATTGACTATCAGTTGGGTGAACCTCATCAGATTCAGTTGGATAATGAAAAGATAGAGGCTCGTCTGCTAGTGGCTACTGATGGGGCTGAGTCACGTCTGCGGAAGCTGTCCAATATACCATCCAGCCAAAAGGATTATCTGCACCATGCGGTGGTCACCACGGTTGAAACGCAGCGGTATCATCAGGATACCGCCTGGCAGGTTTTTCTGGATACAGGCCCTCTGGCGTTTTTACCTATGCCCAGCAGGGGAGGTAAACACTACTGCTCAATCGTTTGGTCATTAGTACCCGATCGAGCGGATGACATTCTGTCACTGGATGATGAGGCCTTCTGTCAGGCTATTGAGTCGGCTTTTGAGTCCAGACTGGGTCAGGTTATTTCAGCTGATCCTCGTTTTCGTTTTCCTTTGAAACAGCGCCATGCCAGGCAGTATCATCGAAACCGTATCGTGCTGGCAGGAGATGCGGCGCACACCATTCATCCTTTGGCCGGCCAGGGGGTCAACCTCGGACTTCAGGATGTTGAGGTTCTCTCTGAGGAAATAATCCGGGCGCTCGATCGAGGCGATGACTTTTCTGCCAGTCATATCCTGAATCGATATCAGCGCAGAAGAATGGGCAGTAACTTGCTGATGATGAAATCCATGGAAGGCCTGCAGAATCTTTTTGCTTCCGATGATATTGGCATTCGCTGGCTGAGAAACACCGGGTTGAAGTGGACGAACAGTCTACCTCTTGCCAAAGATATGCTGATTAAACACGCTATGGGTATGTAGTCGCTCCAGCTGTTGCTTGATCGGCTGTTACTAAAACTAAGCTTATTTTCAGAACGAGTATCACTTTTTCTTCCTATGCTTTGTTGTTTGATTTTTTTATCAATACATCAGGAATAAAGCATGAGAAAGTGGCTTCTGGTTTGCGGCATACTCTGTTTTTCTATGACGGCTCAAGCTCTGCCAGAGCCTGATGATTATGTGGTCACGCTGGTCCGACATGGTGACCGCAGTCCGAGATACCCATTGAATCCTGAGTTGTGGCCTATGGGTCCCGGTGAGATGACCCGTACTGGTTTCAAGCAATGTTATGAAGCCGGAAAGCATTTCAGGCACACTCAGCTCCCTGCAGACTTTCCGACCCATTGGAACCCGGCGCTGAGTTATCATCAGGCCCGGGGGTTGGACAGAACCATTCAATGCGCTACTACAATGCTTCAGGCTATTTATTCTGACTCTGTGGAAGCCGATTCAGACGATAAAATAGTCACGGTACCTCCCGTCTATGCCCCCCCTCAGCAAGATGACCCTATTCTGGGGATACCTCATTCCTGCACAGGGTACAGAGCTCTGATCAGCGACATGGAAAAGAGTCCTGACTGGAAAAGGAAGGTCGATGAACTGGAGCCTGAAAAGATTAAATTCTGGGCAAAGATGTCCGGACAAAAGCCTACGTTACATGGTATGTTCCGTTTTGCCGACACATTAAACGCTAGAAAACTGCATAAAATTCCTTTGCCAGAGTTTCTGTCGCCTGGGGATGAGCAGCAGTTACTGGATCTGATGCACTGGTTTCTTGCCCAAATGAGCAAAGACCGACGCATGGTTCAGCTGGCTACCCAGCATCTCCTGGCAGCGATTAATCGGCGCTATCAACAGCATCAAACCTGCCTGGAGAGCAGCCGGACATCCTGTGAGTACTTCTATCTGATATCTGCCAGCGATAATAATATTCTTGCTCTACTCAGTGCTGTGGGGAGTCCCAGAGAGACCAATGTCCCTTATGCCAGTATGCTGACCTTGCGCTTTTCTGCCTCAAAAAGAACGATTCAGGCCTCATTCAATGACCAGCCCCTGACATTGCCGTGTGGCTCCTCCTGTTCTCTTGAACAATGGAACCAACTGGTAGCTTCTGTACAGCCCTTCAACTGGTCTGAATTGTGCCAGCTTCAAGAACCTGAAGCGCATTCAACGCTCCCTGATATATCCACAGGGACTAAAAAAGAAAAATAACGAATTTTCTGAACTATATTTAACCCGCTCCGTCCAATGACATTAATAAAGCAGAAACCTGCAATGCCTTATGGGTGTGTCAGATCTGTAAACATTGGTTTATTTGGCTTCCGGACAAGTGTCGGGAGCAGGAAGTGCCACCATCGTTAATGAAATGAATCGGGGCATTTTCACTATGTTAGCCATGAGTGAATGGAACTCCTGACAGTAAACCGTTCTTTCAAGGTGAAAATTAGAAGTATCCCTCGGGAAGGAGAAATGAATGCGTAGGTCTGTGCTCGCAGGTGCTGTACCTGTTGTTGTATTACTGGCGTTGCTTCAGGGTTGCAGTAAGCCTCAGGATTGTCCAAAAGTGGCTCCTGCTGCAGAGGATTCTGCTCGTCCGGTTGCTGAAGAAGAAAGCTATGATTGCACCTCTGTTGATGCCTCCGATGCACCTAAACAGGTTTGGTGTGAAGCCCGTGGCTCATTTGACCAGAGCTCTGTGGCTGATGATGTTGCCAATTTTGACGCTTATCTGAAAGGTTATCGTCAGGGTATTAACGATGCTCGCAGGGCTGAAACCAGCCAGGTAGCTCGTGAGGTTCTTGAGGGGCAGACTGAAAAGCCCAATGAAGCGGGTTATCGTGCAGGGTATCAGAGAGTCGTTGAGGAGCTGGGTTTCCTTGAATACAACTGCAGCGACAGCGAAAAGGCCAGTGAGTACAAAGATCGCTGGTGTGAGGCCGACGATGCTTACCGTATTGCCGGTGTGGGCAGCAGTGACAATCCCTTCCTCAGAGGTCGTTTCATCGATGGTTACATGGCTGGTGGCCGTGTCGCTTTGACTGTACCTACTTCCATGGAAGCTTTCTTCAGTGGTGAAAACCCGGAAGGTAAGCAACCTGCTATCTACAAGCGTGAAGGTGATGATGTTAAACCTACTGAGCAGGCTTTTTATAGTGGCTTTGATGAAGGTTACAAAGCGATGATTGCCAGCATCAGGGAGTCCATCAACCAGGTGATGCAGCAGATGCAGGTACCTAATAACATGCAGATGCCAGAAGGCCTGATGCCACCTCAACCAGGTCAGTAAGCCTTAATTGACATCAGAAGTAATAAAGAGCCCGGTTGTTCAGCGCGACCGGGCTTTTTTATTGTTTGAGTTATACCAGGCTGGATGAAGGACGTCTGATAGCTCTTTCAAATGCCTGCCACTGTTCGGGAGTCATGAGGTGTGTTAGTTCCTGCAGCAGCTGAGCAAGCGAACCGGCTGTTATGGCATTTTGAATATAAATGTGGGGTAACTGACTTCGGGCAAAGCGCGACAATCGGTTTTCCAGTGCAGCAATAAAGGGTTGAAGATGTTGATCCAGCTGCTTTTGCGCATTCTCATCATAAATCATTGAGCTGATTACCTGAGCCAGATCCTGAAGGTAAGGGTCTGGGGTAGCGGCTAAGAGCATGGATGAAGAGGGGGAGGTCACATCTGGAGAAAGAGTGGACCGAGAAGCTCTGACTAACTGCTCCAGTTGTTGAGCCAAATCCGCAAGTTGCTCGGAAGTCAGCATAACTTGAATAGTCAGTGCCATGGCTGCACTGACTCCTCCTCTGGATGTCCTCCGCACAGGTGTAAAGTATTGCTCCAGCACCCAGTTTAGTAATGCCTCGGCATTAGCGGGTTGAGTGGGTATTTGTCGGAACTCAATGAAATCATGGGCTTGTGTCTGGTCTTTGAAGCTTTGATGCTGAGCTTGATGCAGTTGATAGATCAGTTCTTCCACCCTTTCAACGGTTGTAAAAAATTGCCCCAGTACTTGAGCTATAGACTGTCTATGCTCTTTTCGATTGTGATTCTTAAACCATGAAAGCGCTTTTCCTAATCGGGTTCTTGTTTGCGATGCTTCAACTTGTGCAGTTTTATGCTGAACCCAGAGCATATTATTAATTCGAGTCTGAAAATCGACTGTTAAAAGTCTCGTCATACCTCGATTGGCTGCAGATCCCTGTTGCTCATATCGCTCCAGCTTTAAAGTTAACGATTGACCGGATTGAAGCTTTTTCATGGCACGAGCCCTTGAAACAGGCCTGCTGACAACAGGAGTACTCTCTGGTTGAATCAAGCTGTGATGACTGCCCTGATAACTCCAGGGATCTGGGGTTCTATGCCGGTAGTTACGACGTGAAGGTGGTTGATGAATGCCTACCATGGATTGGTGGTAATCAGGAGGTCTATTGACTGTTCTCCTCTGCCGGTGGTCTCTTCTCATGGTCTGGCTTCGTTCCGGCAGGGGAGCATCATCATCGGTAAAGCCGCTGAAATCAGGCACTCTTCCTCTTTCAAGACTTCGGGTTGGTGGCGGTAAAGAAGCACCCCGAGTATTCCAGCTTTGTCCGTAAAGTCTGAGAAAGTATTGCTCAAAGCTGTTCAGGTTTTGTGTCTGAATGCTACTCAGTACAGTCTGTAAATGCTGGTGAATGGGAGAGTTAGAGATTGAGCCTTGATACTCATTGCCCCGGGCTGTAGCCATCGCCTGCAGTCCCCTTATTCTTTGCAGGATTGAGAGTTGTTGCTGGGAGAGCTGGGTCGGATCCAGTGATAGTTTATAGTTGGCCAAACTTAGTTTTGGCATTTGCAGCTCATGCTTCAAGTGAGTGATTAATACTTCTCCTGCGTCGCATTGTCTGAGGTGAACCAAAGCCTGAATCAGATTGATTAGTTGCTGAGCCATGAATAAAGGAGAGCCGGATTGAGACGACAATCTTTGCAATATTCTGCAAAGGGTAGCCTGCACTTGTTGCCCGTGTTGATAAGATACTGAGACTATGCTCATCGAAGACTGGCTAGCCAGGGAGAACTGGCTCTCGTACCCACTCAAACCCTCCGTAAAACTATCCTGCGATGGAGAAAAAGTTTGGGAGGCCGTCATCGTCCTGGGAGGTTTTGGCAGCAGCCTGAGATAGAGGCTGAGTTGCTCGGCTGGATAACTATTGTCCAATAACAGCTCTATTATTCGTTCCTGGTGTTCGGTTTCCTGCAGGGCGCTGTTGAGCTGTATATCCTGTTGGGTATTATCAAAAGCCAGTACATAGTTATGAATAATCCTGAGATCCAATAGACTCGGGCCAAAAATTAATTGTTTCAGATAATTGAGAATTGCCTGTATTGCTCTTTCAGACTTCAGATTATTGAGAACTTGTTTCAGATGTCTGATGTCCCAGGTCATTTTTCTCAGTCTTTCCCTCAGAGAATTGGCTAGGGAAGGCTCAACTGTTGGAAGAGGTTCACCTGATTGACTGTCTAGCACTGGCGGCAGATTGTCTACAGTCAGAAGTCTGGGAGTATCCTCCAGTACGGGAACGGCAGGCGGTGTTTCTGCAGCAACCACTTCTGGTTTGTCAGAGGTTTCTACCAGTGGGGTCGCAGCACTTTCTGGTGGTTTTGGCTCAGGGGCTATTTCATTTATTACCTCTTCCACTACTTTAGGGTCTTCATGGGTAATGAAATGGGCTAGAGCCACAGCTAGAGGTTCTGTCAAACTGACCTCAATATCTTCAGGCCTAATGGTACTGAACACTTTGCTCAAGTCATTGTAGCTAGGTGTTGTCGGTAGATTCTTAAAGGGCGGGCAGAGTCTGAAAGCGGTAACAACCAGCTCTTCCGCCTTTTTTTCAGCTGCTTTTACTGAGTCATCATCTCCTGATTTTTGTTTTTCAACCTCTCGAGCCCACCTGCTTGCAATGGGGGAAATCAGGCTTAGCCTGTACGCAGGAGCCGTTTTGATGACTTGCATCAGTCGCATCAGGTAGGATTTTTGAGTGTCTGTTAAAACGGGTATGGAAGCTTCAGGCGTTAGAATCATTAAATTTACATACGGCGCTGGTTTTTTATCTTCTTGCTTCGGTTCATCTTGTTTGGCAGGAGGCTCTTTAGCCGCTGGGTCGGTGATTGTGGATGAGGCATAAAACGCTGCAAAGGCATTGACTGGGGTTGTGGTGGTTGGGTTTGTAGTAGCTGGGCCAGGCTCATCTTCTGTCTTTGGGTCAGGTTTTGGCTTTTCTTTCACCACATCCTCTTTTTTCCCTTCGGATTTATTCTGGGAAAAAGTCTGCATTGTCCCAACTTCTTCGGTGGTCAGCAGGCTGACAAAGATTTCAAGAGAATGTGTCCGGCTTCGGCTGGCATAGAAGGTAGCTTTCGAGCCTGAAGGTGCATTGGTCCAAAATCCTGTCAGAGAGTTGGCTGAACTGATCTTAAGATTCATCAATGATTGTAATTGTTGCAAACATTGCGTAGCAGTAGTCGGAAAGTTCTCGTCCAGCCAGGTCAGAACGGCTTCATAGTCGTCCATGCTGTGGACCCAGGTCAGCAGGTGATCCACCAGAGCATTGGCCTCAGAAGATAATTGAACCTGAGGCAGTGTTGCCATGCCCGGATGGGGAGGGTATCGTGGTCGTCGTTTGCTGGATTGCCACCCCCATCTCAGTCTGAATGATGGCCGTCGTCTAGTCGTCGGTTCATGAGTGGTCGCTCTTGGCTGTGGGAGAGGCTTATACTCAGGGAGGTGTGACAAGTGCACTTCTCCAAGGAGGGAGCCATCGTCCATGATCCAGGTAATACCGGGTAAGTGATGATTCAGGTAGGCCATGAACTGGAGCGTCTGCTCCTGACTGATACCTTCTATAGCCGCTTCCAGTAAATTCCTTAAAGATGAGCCAGGCTGGATTGGACGTTTATAATTCTTTTCTTCTTTCTTGTATGCAAAGGCATCAATTTGAACAAGCCCCCCTTGAGTCGGAAACTTCCTTGAATTGCTTTTGACCAGTGCTTTCAGTTGGCTACTGAAATTACCCTGATTCCCGAGTTTGTGATGATCAAGCCAGGCAAGAATGACCTGCATCTGGCTGTGGAAAGAAGTACTGCTGAGCATAAAAATAAAAAGACTGCCAGCAAGGTCAACTTGAATAGTGAATGGTACTGTATCTGTGGAAGAATCCTGCTGAGATGGGTCGTCCGAATGCTTATCAGGCTTATCCCCTCCGGGAGGTGGCGGAGGAGGGTTAGGAGGGCGCTCAGCATTGTCTGTCGATTCAGCCGGTTGCTCTTCAGAAGGTTGCTCTTCAGAAGGTTGCTCTTCAGAAGGTTTACCAGGTGGTGTTTCTTTGCTTTCGGGAACCTGACGGATATTACCCGTCAGGTTCAGTGCCAGAAAATCCTGAAAGGGGTCTTCATCGGGAAAGGGCAGGTCACAGATATGATTTCCTATAAAAAGCAGATTCTGCAAGCGGATGGATAATGTCTGACTGGTGAACAAACGCTGACAGAGGGGATAATCATCCGCTAAAGGCATTAACTCCATATCAATTAATAGATGGTGTAATTCAGAATTTCTGGCAAAGTCGATCAAAACATCGCCTTCAAAGGCTTCTGCGACTTTTAAAACGGGCACTCTTTTCAAATTTTCAGGAGGTATGATCGATTGCCAGCTCTGTACCCTGAGCCGATAGTAAGAAAAAGAACTTTGTCCGTTCATGCCAAGGCGTAAAACCGGCGTTATTCTGAAAGATGCCGGCTGTCGTGCAGATAGAACGGGGTCGGGTTGAACAACAGAGTGCCATTCGGATTGTGTGGACAGGGTTTCATTGGTTTTAATATTTCTGAGCCGATAATACTCAGAGGTTTGCTTACTTCTCAGATTGATTCTTAGAACCGGTGTTGCATGGAATGTTGATAATTCGGAGCTTCCATCTTCCGAGTCAATAGGGGGATCAGGGTCTACCTCACCGGGATTTGAGCCGTCGTCATCATCGTCATCATTAGCAGCCGTGATGGCTGAAGTCAGTATGTCCCCTTCTTGAAAAGGTAAGGTTTTATAGACCCAGTGCACGCCTGGTGATAAACGATATTCACAGGGTTCTTCTTCCATGGACATCATTTTCTCCAGATCATGACCCGGCTGTACTATGAGTGAACATTTTGGTTTCACGGAATACAGAATCGATGTGCCTGCACTGGCAATAGAAGGAGTGCCATCTGGGGGAGGAAAAAAAGGCTCAGCATTTTCAATCTTTGAAAATGAATTTATAAAATATTTAGAGAGCCAGTAAAGAGGGTATCCCCCCAACTCTGGCACCATTTGCTCCAGAAAATGCTCAATACCTTCAGGCATAAAGTGGCTCAGCCCATTGAAAGTTTGCCAGGCTGTTTTTTGTTGATCCCAATAGTTTTTTTTACTGTCTGAGTTCAGAAAACAAAGAGGAGCTTTTTCTAACTCTGAAAAATCAGTTTTTCCTATTAGCCAATCATCAAAGGCCAGAAGCATGGGGGAAAAAGTGCTGACTATCAGTGTGGGGTAGAGAATACAGTGTCGAATAGAGGATTTTCTTGATCCAGTCTTCATTATTATCAGCAAGCAGTAGCAACTTTGATATGAATAAGTAAGAGTGTAGTCGATCTGCATTTAACGAGTTTGCGGAATTCTCCATCCATAGCGGCATTGCGTAGCTTTGTCGTTTGGATGGAGATGGATAGCAAACAGCCCGTAGAGGGCTGTCACTTCTCCGGCCTTTCTTGATTCTGAATATACTCCTTCAGTACCTCCAAAGGCGCACCACCGGCAGTTATCAGGCAGTAGGCTCTTGTCCATAGAACCGGCT
>NZ_JBPCXO010000051.1:0-50148 GCF_051008435.1 Endozoicomonas sp.
ACGTTACAGCTCGACCTTAAACCCTACACAAGAGTGGCGTAAGACATACTCCGGTATGCAGCCGTGTTGACGGTGTAGATAAACCCAGAGAATCACTGATTGTCGCAGGTTTTTAGTAGCGGTTAACTGATGCTGTTCCATGAACTCATTAAAGAGCATGGTGCCAGAACGGTAATGATGCTGAAGTTTTTTGACAATGGTATCCGGGCCCAGATCGCAGATGTAACGAGCAGCCGCCCTCAACATTCTTGGCGTCTGTTGATTGGGGAGACCCAGAGCCACGGTACGATCATAAAAATAACCATTTAAGTAAAATACTTTGGGCATACCGTTAGTGATACGAAGCTGTCTTTTGTCTTTTCTCAGGTGACCGGGCCTTTCAAATAGTTTATTGATCACTTCTGAGCATGACTTATATTTTGAGCAAACTTTCGATAGTGACTCGACGCCCTCTAATCTGAGTAAATCATCATAGGCTTGATTGATACCTAACCCAGAATGTGACTCGCCATACACTTCAATATCAGGTTGTGGATAACGCCAGAAGCGTTTGATATTGACGGTAGAGGATGGGGTTTCGCTGGATTCTCTTTTATACAGAGACCACTGGTCATCTATTCGCACCCGGTAAGCCATTTGTACCGAGCCCCCTCCGAGTTCGACAATGCCATATTGGAGTTCTTGTGATTTAAGCTGCCCTCGAAGCGCATTAACTCCCATCCAGGTAAAAGCCGCTTCCTCCAGGCCCGTCAGCAGACGAACATCTTCCTGATAGCTGGCTGGTAGCCCCTGTCGGTATAGTTCGACGGCTACTCGCTTTAGAACCAGGTCAGCAGAGAGCTGAGGCGACCCAGAATCACCCAGAATATCAGCCCGGGCCCTGAGACCCGCCGTTCCTCCAACAAACACTGCTGTTTTGGGATTGCAGTCACCAAGCCTCAATTGGTACAAAGTACTCATTTCCCCAAAAAGATGACCGGGAAGACGCTTGCCATGAGTGAGTGGAGATTGACTTTCAAGCAGAGGCGTTTGCTTGATTAGCTCGTATTGATTGGTGCCCGGCATATGCTGGAATTGATACGACATAACCCGAGAGCCAGAACTTCCCGCATCCAGTAAAATCAGGCTTTTACAATCAGGTTCATAGCGCTGAAGGGCATAGTTTTCAGCATGAACAGCCGGTATACAAAGGCTTTGCAGAAACACCAGCAGACATGACAACAGCGTCGAATGGCAAAAGCGATTCAAAAGTATGGTTATTATTTTCATTCTAAACAGTACGTATTCAATGAAGTTGGACTACGGCCCCATTCATGGAATGAGATTGGGTAACTGAGCAGTAAAAAAGCATAGACCACCTTGAATAGATGGGCAGAAGCAAAAACAGAGCTTGTTTTCAATAAAAGAGAGGTCTATCGAAGTTTTACAGTGCTTAAAGAGCGTTCTGCGGAGGAATAATATGACCCATTTTCTGATCCCAGTATCCGGTTTTGGTCAAAACACTTTCATAGTATTTACCAATAGCCCCCATCATCATTTCAGAAATAATTTGATGGTGATATTGCCGCCTTAGAATTAAAACAGCCGCCTCCTTGTCTTGCATATGATCAAATACCGGAGAGGTCGGATCAACCTGTCCAATTTGTTTTTGAAGTCTCACTTCTTCCATAATATCTTTATGGGAGTCATGCAGTTTTAAAATACGATCAACAAAGTCTTCCAATTCATCTTTGGCCAGTCTTCGCATCGTATTCATTTCTTCACGGCCGGTTCTTTCTCTCTGCCCATACCAATCCCAGGTCAAACTCTTATCAGTGTTCCTGCCCACTGTATGCTCAAATCGCTCTCTGTTGATTTTCTCGTTGTAACGATTAACAAAGAGATCCGCCAGAAAGAAAAAACCAAAGATGATCAAACCATCTACCGAAGGTCTGGGCAGATAGGGCGAAATCTCAAGTTTGGGAACGCCTTCAACAGCATGCCAGCCGACTTTAAAGCCATGCACCATGGTTGATTTAAAGGCCCCTTTCAGCCAGCCTTTCATGTAACTTCTGACGCCATTTTTGGCAAGAATCAGAGCATTTGCCACTCTATTAGCATGAGTGTTAAAGCGTTTTCTTTCTTCTTCAGTCAGCTCTATATCGGGCATTTCTTCTGCCAGAACCCGCTCAAGTTCTTCTACCGCTTCCTTTGATGTGATAGATCCATCACTACGAAAATCATCGGTCATTTTAGGAAAGATTTTTTTCAGCCATCCCGTCTGCTTAGTTTTAAAATGATAAGATCGACCTATTACCCTTGGATCATTTGCAGCATCACTAAACAACCTTTCTCTTTTTTCAGGATCCATATTTTTGAATTTACAGGTCCACAACTGATCCAGAACCGGCTCCCATTCTTTATCCATTCTTTCAACATCACTGACTGCCGCTGTATAGAAACGTTTGTAGAGTTTGAAAGCATCTTGCAGATTGCGCCTGCGAAACAAATAACGAGCTTTGCCTTCTTCAAGGCGTATCACCGTTTCGAGATGGCTTTCATCTTTCTCCTTTTCCATCTCCAGCCTCAATTGAGCATCTTTTTCCAGCTCAGAATAAGCATTAAAGATTCGGGTCAGTGTTTCGTGACTGCAGATATATCTCAGGCTTTTCAGAAACACTCGAAACTTCTGATCATCCATCTCTGACAAAACGCCCAGGTCATTCACGTCCAGCTTGTAATCAGCGGATGCTTCCGCCTTCTGCAAGGCTCTGACCGCTTTGGTCATACGAATAAGTTCAGTCCCTCCACTCCAGATACCACACCAGGCAATATAACTGAACAAACTGACAGCCGCCCCAATCCCTCCTGTTACCAGCCCAGTCAGTACTGCGCTGACCACCATGGCAAAGGTGTTAAGGGTAAAGTTCCTTTTATTCCTGAGAAAATAGCGTTTGATCCGGTTACGGGTATCCGTATTCTTGAGCTTGATACCGCCCCCCTTATCTACAACGTTCTGGATATGGGCTTTATCAACTTCATCCAGGTGGTAACGTGTAGCTCCTGGTTTATCGAGACCCGGGGGGGATGCGGCAGGATTAGATGGATCAAACCCGCCGACGGGATCTTTTCCTGTTGGAACCGGTGCAATATTCTCCGGGACAAATCGCCAGCGCACAGCATTCTTGATTTCAAGAATGCGTTCAAAAGTAATATCCGAATCTTTAAGCAGGCCTGTATCTTGAGTCAATTTGAGAATGATGGCTTCCGCTTCCTCAGCATTTACACTGAACTCTCTCATTGTGCTCTGAATCAAATCAGGAATCAGAGCTCTTCTCAAAAATCCAACAGGAAGCGTTCGATCCTCTGCTAGGTATTTATAGGTCAACTCTACCGTAGAGCAGGAAACGGTTTTTCTGACCTCTGTGAGCACCTGATCACTGATTTTTTCACTGCCTCCTGACAGCACCAGTTTCATTTCCTGACCTTTTTTCTCCTCGCTCAGGATACAAACACGGTGGTAGGCCATGGCACAAGCTATGTGGTAATCACGGAGACTGCGTTGAATGGGGGATGAGAGTTCTTCATGAGCTGCATGCCGAAAAGCATCGTAGACACTGAGCGCTTTCGCTGCAGAGGGAGCACTACCAAAAAATCGTTTAAAAAAACTGCCAATACCAGTAAATACAGAGACAATACGCCCCTGCCACCGACCATAATCAACCTGACCCAGCCTGGAATCTTCTGACGCTGTAGCGGCCTCTTTTCGCCCTACAGCAGAGAGAGAAGAACCTCTTCGGTTCCGAATCTCTGGTGGCATGTTTCTCAATCCCTGAGATATAGCAGCCTGGCCGGTATGAAAAATCGGTCAGGCTCCTAATGGTTAGACCAAGGCGTTCATTTTTATTCGATCAGATAATTAGAATTTTAATTTAAATATTTTATTCGAATAAAAAAATACGAATGCAGCAATATTTAAAATATAGCCGCCGTATGGGTTTCGAATTGAAAGAAAGATAAGAGCTTTAATAAAAGGGATAAGCCAGCTTAAAAAACTGGCTTAAAAAATTCTGATGCCTAATCCCCAGGAACCTGACTGAGAATAGACAGGCTCCTAGGCTGGCTTTCGATCCAACACCTGATAACTGAATACCAGGCTTTGTTCGTCTTCTGAAGCCTGATCTTCCTGGGCGGTAATGTCCCAGTCACTGTCATTGATCTCTGGGAAAAAAGCATCTCCTTCAAAGGATTTGAAGACTTTGGTCAGATACAATCGATCGGCTTTTTCCAGAGCCTGGCGATAAATCTGCTCACCGCCAATCACCATAACTTCTTCATTGCCATTGATCATGGCTACGTCTTCCGCCAAAGAAATGGCATCTTCAAGGCTGTGCACCACTTTCACCCCTTCATGATGCCAGTTTTTGTCACGGGTAATAACAATATTGGTACGTCCAGGCAATGGCTTGCGCAGGGAATCAAACGTCTTACGTCCCATAATGATGGGCTTACCCATGGTTACAGCCTTGAAATAACGAAGATCTCCAGGCAGGTACCAGGGCATTTTGTTATTGATGCCAATGGCATGGTTTTCCGCAACAGCGGCAATCATGGCAATTTTCATAAAGGGGCTAATGCACCAAAGTAATCCAGATCAGAAGCCATTGTCGGCCATTTGTCTCGCCGTCTCAAGAACTCTGAAATTCGTCTACTAGGGTTTCTCTATAACTGCGAAATAAAATCAGAGGGATCTGTCGATGTTACCTTCAGGCCAAGACCCATTCGGTCAGCTGCAACAGCTTGCTTATATTGCTGAAAACAAAATATCGTCAAAAAAAGGGCATGAAGCTATTGGGCTGGATGCCAACAAGAAGCCTATAGATGAAGGCTCCTTCGAAGCTGAGCCCCAAAGCTACTCAAGCTGGATGACCGGAGGATACTGGGATGCTCGTAACGTAAAAACCTTTGATGACGCCGCTGCCCAGGTCATGCCCCTACTGCAACAATGCGCCCAAGTAGCCAGCGAACAATCCGGAGTACCAATCACGGTTATCACCGGCCGAAGAATGTCCGCTATGGCTATTTTGAGTGAAGTGAACAAGCTTAAGGACAGCGACTGGGGCAGGCTCCAACAAGTTAAACGAGATGTCTCTCAATTTATGCAGGGACTGAAACAGTTTGATGAACTTGGCAGTATGACTCTCCCTGAAGGAGCTATGACCCGGGGTCTGGAAAATAAACAAACATACGAAGCGGAGCTTCAAAGAGTCGACCAAAAGATAGCCGCTATCGCCAACAAATCCTCTCCAGAACATAAAACATGGTCAGCTTATCGTGACTATCTGGACAACATGCACTACCAAGAGCGTATTCGACTTAAAATCCAACGTTCTGTACAGGGTCACGCCGGAGTCGCTAAAGACAGACCCGCCTTCAGGAGAGCATTAAAAGAACTTTCTAAAGATTGTGAGCTGGGTAAGTTAGCCAGCCAGACCACCTCCAAAGGTGTTCGAAGAAACCCGGTGGCTGTCACCGTCTCTAACCGTTTATTAAACAGTCTGGGTGATACTGCAACGGATCCTATTCCACTGCCGAGAAAGACGGTTAATAAGACCGCAGAGCAGAGTTTGACATTTGCCAGACAATCTCTTTCCATTCTGGTTCATAACTACAGTGATAAAAAAGTAGCTTTACGTGGGCCATTATTGGCGTCCATGGCTGAAGAAGCCAAGAATAACGTTACCACGGCTCTTCAGGAATGTGTCGCTCCTGCTGCAGTAAAACTTCAATTGGTTCAGTCCCTTCACACTGAGTTTGGTGAAGAGTTCAAGCGCATTCAGAAATTCGGGGTGACCCGTGATTTTGATCCGCTGGTTCAAGAGCTGGCTGGGCTTAAAAACCGCTGGACACAGATGGTCAGACAAGAAAAGGAAGCAGAGTTACGGCAAGCTCAACCTCTGGAAGAAGAAAGAAGGAAAGTAGAACAGCAAGAAGCCTCTCCACCTCCAGCGATACCCGCCAAACGATCTAAGACCCAAGCCAATGAAGGCCAGAAGCCAATAGTAGTTACTCCTTTAAGACCCCTTGAGCCTGAAAATTATGACTGGGTGGCCAAACCTCTGTGGAACCAGATACGTCACGATTTGGATACCGGCAACCTGGGAGCTGCAGCACAGCAACACTGGCATGCCAATTTCCACGACGCACTTAAAGGCACTTCTCCTGGCACCCGAAAGAGGGCAAAGGATCAGGTTCTGGGAGATATTCGCCAGAAAATAGAGGGGCAGCCTCAGTATCAGGTCTATACAGGCGCAGTTCTGAGTTTGTTGGGACGACTGGATCAACCCGATTTTCAGGCAGAATCGATTCGCCCTATCCCTATCACCGAAGAGTTGCCCAGCCTGGAAGCCGTTACAAAATCACTGACGGTATTGCCAAGACTTGAGCATGCAGCATTCAGCAGAGAACTTTATGCCAGGGTCAGTGGTGATCTTTCTGCGAACAAAACAGGCCAACCAGAACAAACGGCCTGGTACCAGTCGGTACATCAATACCTGAAAGATATCCCCGCAGATCAACAGCAGGCAGCCCTCGGCACGATCATCAGTCATATCGAAAGAGAAATGGCAGTAAGTCGAGCCAGAGTTACTGAAGACAAAAAGAAGTTGGTCCTGGATGTACTCAAACAGGGAACTAACACCCATCTTCAACTTTCATCCCAGGCAGGCTTGCAAGCAGCATCCGTTCAGTACACCCCTCCCGTCGTTCCTCAAAAACCCCTGGAAGATTCTACAGACTTTGCCATACGCCTTTATCAGAAAATGACTGAAGATCTGAACGCTGTGGACACTCAGTACCAGGATGGCGGACAGCAATGGCATGGCATGTTGCACCAATACTTGATGACCCTGCCTGAAACCGAGAGAGTAGGAGCACTTGAACTAACGAGAGCCGTCGTTGGTTTACAGCTGGAAGATCAATATGGACACAGAGATAACGCTGCAAGCCTTCAGAAAGACTTTCAGCAAGTTTGTGACCAGGCTCTGAAAGCCAAATTTGAGCAAGCCCTCACACCTAAAGCGACTGTTGCCACTGCCCAGGCAGCCTCCGAAGCGGATAAAAAAGCCAGTGAGCAGTTTGTATCCGGTTTCTACAGAAAACTCTCGAGAGCACTTGCTTCAGTGCTCACTCCTGAAGCTCAAAAAGAATGGCATCAGGAGCTTTCAACTTATCTTCAAACCCATCCTGCTCAGGCAGATCAGACTCTTATCCAGCTCAGACAAAAAATTGAATTTGAGCTGCCCCTGGATGTTGTTAACCATGATCAATACATACCGGTGATCAATAATTTGCTTGATCAGGCTGGAAGTCCCCACTTCCAACCTCTCGCTCAGACATTACCTACTGAGCCAGTAGCAGCGACGCCTGCACCGGTTCCTGCACCTCAATTAGACTTCCCTAAAGTGGCGGGAGACCTTCTGGATTATATTCGCCCTCAACTCAGTGCCGGCGAAACCGGGAACCAATATCAAAATGAATGGGCACGCAGATTAAACGCTCAAACTCGTACGCTACCTGTCTCCCAGAGAGAAGCCGCAGGCTTTACATTGATTCAGGAAGTCAGCAACGCTCTGACACTGACCAACATGGATCAGCATACACCTGTCGTCATTCAGGCTTTCTTTAATGGGATCAGTGGGCAATTCAAAGACGAACCTCTGGTTGCTGTCGTTCCTTCAACGATAAAACCTGCGGCTTCAGCCCCTGTAGGTCGTCAGCCAGAGGCAACTCCTCAAGTAACACCCAAACCCAAAGAGAAAGCCCCTGCGGCACCGGTTAAAGACCCAACTTTAATCATCGAAGAAGCCATCCAACAACTTCCAGGAAAGCTGCCCGGTGTTTCATTAATCGAAGCCAGGCCTTTCCTTAAAGCTTACTATCAGGTGGTCTTTCTCTCGACAGTCGACAACTACGACCTGATTCGTGCCAACCGTCTCAAACGACAACTGGAATCTCATTTCAGAACGACTCGGCAAGGAGGAGGCTTCGACACCTTTGAATACAATGTCATGCAGCAAGTCGTTCAGGAATACATTGCAGGAAACTCAGCAGCCGACGTTCGGGCTGTTCTGACTCTCACCGATCCAGACACGACGCCAGGTCGTTTTAACATGCTAAGAGCCATCCTTCACAGAGCGCTGCAGAATGGCATTATCCGGAATGAATTCGTCGTTGGCGATCCTCAGGATCAAGTAAAACAGGAACAAGTTGAACTACTGGAATGGATTGATAATGCTCCGGGCCTTGTTGCCAAGCTGGGACTGCCTCAGGTAAACAGAGGCCGGGGTAGAGTAGACGCCACCCTCAACACCATGAAAAACAACATCCGGTTTGATGTTCAGACAGAAATTGCAAACGCCGCAGAATTCCATCAGTCAGTAGGCAGCCTCGCTGCAATGAATGTTGCTGATATAGCCAATAAAATCGCCAGAAATGAAAGACTCACCGGGGCAGAACTAAACACTATTGTTGTAGCCAGAAAAGCCCTGCTGGATATTCAACTAAGCGTTGGACGACGCTGGCATTCATCGGTTCTGTCCCGCCCGGAATACTGGACAAAGCCCCAGGAACACCAGACGTATCTCAAGATGCTGGAAATTGACCAGCTTCGCAGCCCAGAGATTTTCCAGGCACAGAGAGAGTGGATTGTTAATGAACATAAATCGGCAGTAAGGCATCCAAAAGTGGTCATCGAAGGAGGTGGCCCTATTGGTCTGATGTCAGCAATCAGTCAGTTCGAAGTAGGCGGCAATGTCAAAATACTGGAAAAACGAAAGTTCGACTTCCAGCGCGCCCAGGTTCTAAGACTGGATCCTATCTGGATCGGAATGTTGAAATTCTACCTGGGTGACAAATTCTATGAGCTCTTCCGTATTCCGGAACACCCTGACACACATAATGCCAGAGGCTTCATTGGTAAAGATTCCTTCGGAGGCCTGACCACCCGTGTTTTGGAAGAAGCGCTTTTGGGAGAACTACAGACGTTGACTCAAATGGCTCCCAGCAGGGATGCCCTCGACCCCATCGAACAGTGTGAGCTCACCCATGTTGAAGATCCTAACGATCAACATGACGGCTTTACAGTGCATGCCAAAACATCCGATGGACAAAAACGTTTTACAGATGACGTTGAAGTTGTGATCTGTGCGGGAGGTAAAGCCAGCTCAACCCGAAACCGATACCTGCCATCCAAAGTAGTCACCAATGAAGAGTATTATGGTGTTTGTACCTGGGAAGGTGCCGATGTCCAAACAGATCAGTTTGGACACTTTGATGATTTTCGTCAGATGGTAGTTTGTGACCGGAAATTCACAGATGAGTTTGCACGACAACTGAATGATGCTGATTCGAACAGACTCCTTCAGGAAATGTCTCAAAAAGGGCAAACAGCTGCTCGTAAACTTATTGGCCCAGGCAACAGGACGTTCGCAACGTTGACTGGACGAATTGCTGGAACCCCATTACAAACCCGCTGCTTTGAGAACAAAAACCAATTCTATATCGGGATGGAAATACCTTCTCAGATCAAGGATTACCTTGCCGATGCTCAAAGAATGCTAAAGGCAGAGGGTGCTACTGATGAGGATGTTAGAAAACTGCAATTCCTGATCAGAACCGCTTGGTTCCAATCGGTTGCCAACTCCTATGGCGTTGATGAAAAGCTCAATGCCAAAAAAGGGGCTATCAACAGAAAATTCGCCGCAAGCTTCTCTGTCGCCCAGGATCGAACAGAGGATAACGTTGTTTATAAAGGTGGCAAGCGACCCTTGATGATCACGGCTGCCGGTGATGCAGCAGCCAGTCCTCACTTTATGAGTGGCACAGGCCTGACCAGTGGTCGCCAGCATATTCTTGATGACAAAGCCTATACCAAGCTTTTGGCAACCGGTGCTTCAACCATTGTCATGGAGACTGAAGCTGATGACCTCAGAGACAAGTCAGACAGGACTGCAGTGTTTGCCATAAGCCGAGGTAGCCCATTCCTTCAGCCTCTCAACAATTAATTCAGAACGCATGGAAGCAGAGTAATGAATCCGGACTTCAGCCAGTTCAACCAGTTAAAAAACATCTATCACCGGGCAGAGTCACTGGCTCAAAAAAATCAGGGGCATACCCGGTTAGGTGTTCACGTCGATAAACAGGTTGTCTCCGAAGATGAGTTTACGCCGGAAGCACAGTCCTCATTAAGTTCGTGGATGTTGGGCTATATGGATTACAGGTCTGTAAAAACGTTCGATGATGCATCACGAAATCTGAAAGAAACACTGGAATCATGTTGTACAGCCGCCCGTGACTTCTCAGGCATGTCTGTGTCTGTCCTGCTTACACCTAACATGTCCAGTCAGGCCATCTCCGAAGAAGGTAAGAAGCTGGTTGAAAGCGAGTGGGGACAATTCCAGGATTTGCATAAGTCCGTTATAGAGTTCCTGCAACAACTCGATCAGCTGACGCCAGCCGATGATCAGGATGCACACACTGAAGAGACTCTGAACTACTTCAAGAATAAAATGCTGATCAGTTTCAACGAAAAGTTGATGAGAGTGAAAAACCCCAAAGTTTTCAGGTCAGAAGTTGCCGCACTTGTTAGAGAACTGAACCATTTGGGAGCCCCCGTAGAAGGTGGCTCCAAAGTAAGAGAGAAACTTGTAAACCGCCTTCTGAATGGTCTTCATGACTTAGCTATTGAACCAACGACCATTCCTGCTGTTCCCGCTGAAACAGGCTTAAATGATCGAATGGAGTGTGCTCTGGAGATTGTCAGAGCAACCTGTGACTCATTCGACCATGGCATCAGAGGTCAGCAGATTCGGGCCCATGGCCAGAAAGCAGCAACACAACTTGAGAAAGTACTGAAAGGCTGCGAGATTGAGGACAGAGAAAAGCTGATTCTGCAATCTGCTCTGGACCATCAACTCTCTGAACTCTCTCGTCGAAACAGAAATCTGGCCCCTGAAAACCAGGCCATGGATCCATTGATCCGGACTATTAATGCAGCTAAGCATCTCATCAAGACTGGGAGTGATGAAGCGGACTCTCAACCGGCTTCTCTGAGTGATGACGTCCACGTACTCATTGAAAAATCGACTGCAAAATCTGATGAGATCTTAGACCTTTCTGAAGTTGCCAAACAATCTGAACAGCTTTTGAAAGAAAAGCTCAGCAGTCTGACAGAAGAAGAAACCGCTACGGTTTTATCCGATCTGACAGGTGATTTGCTTGCAACCTTGCCCAATCAGTCTCCAATGACTCAAAGGGCAACGAAACAGGTATTAAAAACTGCAGAAACATTTGCTCCCAAAACGCCCGAACCCAGCTTGACCAGAAAACAACCGCATCAAGACTTTGCTGAAACGCTGTCTCGTAAAATAGCTTTCGATTGCTCAAGGGGTCATACCGGCAGAAATCAGCAGAGAAATTGGTTTGAGTCTCTGAATGACTACCTGAAGGGATATCCTGATAACGAACATCCTGAAGTAGCAGACCGTGTACTCAAACTGGTTGAAACGACACTAAGATACGAAGTTACGCCCGATAAACAGGCTGCACTGAATAGCTGGGGTGAGATTAAAGCAGCTCTGGAGTTACCCCCGAGAGCCCGCCCAAAGCAGGCAGCCCAGAAACTTCCCTTTCATTTGGACAGGCCTGATGACTTGCCCAGACGCAAGCCCACTCCTCCACCCACTTATTTAGCTTCTGCAGCAGGTGCATCAACAAAATCTGTCAGAAATGATGAAACCGTTATTACGAATCTCTGGACACAAATCAACAGGGATATCAGCGATAACCGAGCAGGGCCTGAAGAACAAAAAGGCTGGTTCGACTCGCTGAATAACTACCTGCAGCAGTTTGACGAAACTACAAGGTATGAAATCTTTGGGCTGGCTCAGGCTCAAATTCAGCTACAAATGAATGAACAGGCTGAAAGATACCCGACTTTTGCCAATCATCTGGACACTGTAGATGCGGCTCTTTTGATGACACTGACGGGCCATTTCCAGCCTGTAAGTTCACCTGCAACAGAGTTATCTATTCCGCCTGAAGCCCAGGTTCTTCAAGTTAAGCCCACAGCCACAGCGCTGATTTCCATTCAGAGCTCAGATCATCAAGAACTGGTAGGCGATCTTTTCCGACAAATTAAAGGTCATTTACTGACTCAGAGAGCATCTGCTGAAAACCAGTCACAATGGCACCAGGCATTAGCCGGGCATTTATATGACTTTGATGAGAGTCAGCGACCTGCGATCGTTCAACATGTCGTGGAGAATGTACTAGTCCAATTAACGGTAGAAGCTGGAGAACATAAAGAATTAAAAACATTTTTACCATTGGTAAAAGAGGTTCTTCAGCAGGGAATCAGTCTGGACTTCAAGCCTGTCACACCACCAACATCTCCTGTTGTTCAACAGGAACCTGTCGCTGTAGAAAAAGCATCTACTGTACCTCTGCATAGAGTTCCTGAAGCTTCGCCAGGGGCTCCTTTAGCTCCATCGACCATTACCAAAATGCCAGTGGCCACCACTGAATGGCCTTCATTTAACGGTCAGCAGCTCGGTCTTCAGGCAGGCATTCTGTTTGAAACACCCAGACATCTGCTTGTCGGTATGGATGATAGAGGCAACCTGACGTTTAATGAACAGTTAACACCTGACGTCGAAGTTCAGATTGCCAGACTGCAGAAAGGCATGGAAGGCTTTATAGTCCAACAGGTTCTGCCAGCAACAGGGGCATCCATGAACTATGAACGAATGAACAAGCTTCATCTTCCTCCGCAGCCTGCTCAGTGCACAGTTGCCAAACTACAGGAAATAGTTGGAATCATTGCCGGTAACCCACTGGCTATCAATATGCTGGCTGTAGAGCCTCTTTCTGAAGATGTTCGAAAGCGCTTTGATCAGTGTGAAGGAAAAATCATGGTCATTGGTTGCGGATCGGGTTACGAACAGCACAAACACCTCCATCCGGAAAAAACAACATTCACTACAGATATTAATGCTGGAATGTTGCCGGACCTTCATGGAGATGTCACTCCTATGCTCCATATGCTGCCCGACAAAGAGCACTTTTCGGTGATTTATTTTGAACAAGTCACAGGGACAGTATTTTCTGACCCAGACAAGATAAAAGCCACTTTAAAAAAATGTCATAGACTACTGAAACCCGGCGGAATGGTTATCCTTACATCAGGAGCCGGAGCTATCACAAAAACCATTAAGGATCTGGATATTCGTTACACTTTTGTTGAATGCCTGACCGATGCTGGATTCGATAACTTCAAGTACACTCATAACAGTCAAACTAAGCAGGCTTTCAAGCTCATAGACCCGGACAAGCCCATTACCCCCCAAATACCTGCATCGTGGCAGGCTATGAAAAGCCTAGAATTCATACCAGAAAGAGAGTTAGGTGGAATCAATATTGTAGCCTATAAGCCAGATTGAGTCGGATTATGGTTTATAGGCCATAATCCAACACAAACCCGAGTCTTATTTTACTTTAACTGGATTATAAACACCCACATTCTTATGTCCTTCGTCACGAAGGTGCATAGCGTGCAACTGGCTCATCACACCCTTTTCACAATACAACAAGTAGTGCTTCTCTTTATCCAGTTCCGCAAATTTTGTTTTGAGCTGGTAAAAGGGAATCGTCAGTACTTCACGATCTGCCAGACTGAAGGGCTTGATCTCTTCTTCATCAGGATGCCGAATATCAACAACAATGTCGTTTGGTTCTGCTGTTTCAACGACCTCAACTTCTTCGCGAGTCAGGTCATCGGCAACGATGTCCGTGACAGAAACTTTCCGCCGGTTCTCAATGGCCGATTCCAGAATAGAAAAATCGAAGCGAGCTTCTTCCGACTCAATTTTCTGAGGTTTAGCTCTGGTGGTCGGGTTCTTGGAGATCACTGCACAGTATTCAGGAATATTTTTGACAAACTCTTCTGTGCCAATCTTGATCGAGATATCAATAATATCCTGTTTATCCATAGCAATCAGGGGACGCAAAACAAGATGATCGGTGGCTGAGTCAATGACAGCCAGGTTGGTCAGAGTCTGACTGGACACCTGCGCTACCGCTTCTCCAGTCACTACGCCTTCAATATACATTTCTTTTGCGACCTGAGTAGCAGCCCTCAGCATCATACGCTTGAGAATAACGCCCATTTGAGAGTTATCCACCTTAGTCAGGATTTCCTCAACCACCTCTTCGAAAGGCACCGTAACGAAACTGACGTTATGCGAAGAGCCAAAACGGTTCCAGAGATAATAGGCAACCTCTTTCACTGCCAGCTCATGAGCATGGCCGCCCAGATTGAAGAAACAGAAGTGGGTTCTGATGCCCCGCTTCATGGTCAGGAAACTGGAAACTGTTGAGTCAAAACCACCGGAAATCAAAGACAGTACCGGTTCCATAGAACCCAGAGGATAACCTCCCAAACCACTTCCACGCTTGGTCACCAGGAAGTAACGGTCTCCCTTTATCTCTACCTTGACGACAACGTCCGGATTTTTGAGTTTAACGCCAGCCGCTTCAGTCCGGATATTCAGACCTCCACCGACGTATCGCTCAACATCGACAGACTGGAAGTCATGTTTGCCTGAACGCTGGCAGGTCACTCGGAAAGTTTTTCCAGCCAGCACTTCTCGGTTAACGTCTACAGCATTATCCACAATGTTATCCATATCGGTCAGTGGATACTCAACCACCTGTTGCCAATAGGCGATACCAGGGATGTGGCTCAGCAAATCACAGACCTGAGCCACCAGCACAGGATCGTCCTGGCTGGTAGCCAGCTCGATAAAGTCCCAAGTGCCAGCCACCTCAACGTTTTCATCGACCCGTTTGAGCACGGAACGAATATTCTTGCGCAGCTGTTTGATAAAGCGCTTTCTCACCGGAGGCGTTTTAATCGTGATTTCAGGAAACAGCTTGATGATGAACTTCATAGATTTTATTCCCGGTGCCCACCATCAGAGATGCCTATTGCGACTGAAAAAGTGTCACCACCAATCATTGAGAGAACCCGGTCCAGATGCCAGTTACGAAAATAAGAAACGAATCCTGTGAATTATACAGAATACTCCCTGACTCCGGTAACCCCGGCTAAATCGCGCCTGGATAGAAACCGCAGCTTGATAGAAACCGCAGCTTGATAGTGTGATCATGGGCGCGCTTTAGAATGGGCGCAAGCGCCCTGGCTGGATAAGTTGTGGACTTCTACCTGATGTGCTTAAAGCTCCCCCCGGGCTATCTTGCCGGCCACGTCCTCAAAAATTCTGATCAGTCCGTGTTCAAACAGCAGTTTGTCGGTGAAGGTGTAGGTCTTGGACAATTCATTATCTTTTCGATCTGGCGTAACAAACATATAGCCTCCTCCCCCTTTGCCATCGGCATTAAAAGCCCTGATCACTGCTAACCGTTCACCATCCACTTCACCAACATGATTAAAGGTTCCCTTGGGCAGCCCACCTTGGGCCTCGGTTCTAAAAAACTTGTCCCTGAGGGTGTCTATGTACCATTGCAATCCCCGTTTGGGGAATTCGATCTGGTAGTGGAGCCATTTATTACGACGTTGATACCAAGCTTTGTCTGCAATGATGACATGAGTATCATTCACCAGTACCAACCAAGTGGTATCTGGATCACGATCATCTGTGAGAGTGGCTACTAGTGTAGTATCGTAGTCAACGGTTAATGGATCTATTGCTGGAAACTGTTTCATGCATCTTTACCTACTGCGTGTTTAAGTGGATAGATTTTTAACACGCCTGACTCTTTCAATGCTTTCTGAGTTCTTGGGTTCTTTTCCAGAGTCACTGTCTCGTTAGGACCGTATTGGTAGTCACGACGCACGGAGCCAAAAGGCGTTTCAGGATTGCCAGCCAGTTGATTGTTGGCCAGACCATTTCCCAGAAACTGTTCGTTAGCACCGGTTGAATTGGCTATTTTGTGTCGTACCCACAGAAATCTGGCTTGATCTTCGTCAAGACCCATTTCTTCCGCAAAATCCACGAACTTGTTTTCACGACTTACATCTACTTTTTGCTCATTCGCCGTATTCATAAAGTTCTCATAAAACACACTGTAATCCTGTGACATGGCAGGTTCCACCAGAAACTCCTTGCCCTCAAAAACGGTCGCTAACGTATTCAAGGCCATGTCACAGATCCGTTCGGTAGTAGGAATCATGGTCTGCACATCACAGAGTTCGTCCGCTTTGTGGGTATCAATGATCATCAGTGAATAAGACGCTTCAGGGTCATAAGGCACACCAATGCCATTCATATGCAGTTCAGCATCGTGGTCGTTGTGCTCTACTTGAGTGAAAGGTGCGGTCCAGTAACTGGTGGTGTCAGCGGTACGCATGGGGCCGAGTGCCCACTCGTCTTTGACGAACCGGGTTTCTACCACACGCACGACAAAGCGTTCGGTAGCGCCTTCTTCTGCAATCCGGACTTTATCAGAATTAGAGTAAGGTGACTGGTCAATGGACTGGTTGAGCCTTCGGCATTCGGCCAGTTTCTTTTCGGCCTGTTCCATCCGTTTTTCACAGGCTTCCATGGCTTTCGGTTCAGGCGGTAAGTGACTTTTATTGCCGCCCTGGGAGACCGTGACTATGGGGCCGCTCCCGGATTCACTGCCATCACCGATCAAGACAGTAGGGCAGCCCGAAACAATGGTACCGCCATGACTGCAGAAACCCCCATGCGCGCCGCTGGCTGACCATTGATGAGCACCGTACCTGAACCTGAAGACGCTTTATCCGGAGGTCCGATACAGGTGGCCATATCACCGATACGAGCGGCGGGCATGTTGCCAATCAAGACATCGCCAGAACCCTGTACAATAGGTCCGCCCACGTGAGGGACGGGGCCGGGTTCAGACTTCGGGCAGATATGCATATCGCCTATGCGGGCAGCGGGTTTTCCCATAACTTAACTTCCTTAATGATGGGTTTTCTTGTTATAAAAGGCGGTTTATTCCACCCTGAGACAGGTGTCAGAGTGTAGGAAAATAGTGCCAGAAAAAGGACAACAATAACATCAGTTACACAGCTTCTGTTTTCCCGGAGTTAGTAGTCTCTGCAGTTTCACGCTACACTGGGCTCCGCCTGAGAATGGTTCCATGAGTAAATAACAGGCAATTGCACCAAAACGATACGCCTGATTTATTTTTTGCACCATTTTTGAGCATTCTTTCGGTTTGATGAGATTCTTTTCGGTGCAGCTGCCCACATTCGGCTTATACTCAGGCAGGGTCAGGCTGCAGAACTGAGCAAAATCAACCGGTTTTCGATACTGGCATAGCGATTGCTTATACCATATCGACACAGTCGCCAATGCGGCACATTACTAAATGTTGGTAAACCGTCAAATCCGATGAACAAGGCAAAGAGTGGGAAAGCTCTGGCCTCACAATCGACCTGCGGTGCTCAACAAGAGCTATAAGTCCTTTGGAGGAATAATAAATGTCCAAGACCCTGAACTTGATCAAGGATCACGATGTAAAATGGGTTGACCTTCGCTTTACTGATACTCGTGGTAAAGAGCAGCACGTTTCCCTGCCAATCAGCGAAGTGGATGCTGAGTTCTTCGAACTGGGTAAAATGTTCGACGGTTCCTCCATTGCAGGCTGGAAAGGCATCAACGAATCCGACATGATCCTGATGCCGGACGACAGCAGCTCTGTTATCGATCCTTTCACAGACGAAACCACCCTGAACATTCGCTGCGATATCATTGAGCCTACCACCATGCAAGGCTACGAGCGTGACCCACGTTCTGTTGCCAAACGTGCTGAAGAGTATCTGAAGTCTACTGGTATTGCTGATACGGCTTTCTTTGGCCCAGAGCCAGAGTTCTTCGTATTTGACGATGTTAAATGGAATGTCGACATCTCTGGCGCTTCTTACGAAATCAACTCTGAAGAAGCAGCCTGGTCTTCCAACAAGTCATTCGAAGGCGGCAACACCGGCCATCGTCCAAGAGTTAAAGGCGGCTACTTCCCAGTTCCTCCAGTAGACTCCCTGCACGACATTCGTGCTGCCATGTGTACCGCTATGGAAGCACAGGGTCTGGGCGTTGAAGTACATCACCACGAAGTAGGTACCGCTGGCCAATGTGAAATCGGTGTTAAATTCAACACCATGGTTGCCAAGGCGGACGAAGTTCAAATCCTGAAGTACGCCGTCCATAATGTTGCTCACGCTTACGGAAAAACAGCAACCTTCATGCCCAAGCCTCTGGTAGGCGACAACGGCAGCGGCATGCACGTTCACATGTCCCTGAGCAAAGACGGTGAAAACCTGTTTGCTGGCGACGGCTATGCCGGTCTGAGTGAAAATGCTCTGTACTACATTGGTGGTGTTATCAAGCACGCTAAAGCTATCAACGCTTTCGCCAACGCTTCTACCAACTCTTACAAGCGTTTGATCCCGGGTTTCGAAGCGCCTGTTATGCTGGCTTACTCTGCCCGTAACCGTTCTGCTTCCATCCGTATCCCATACGTAAACAGCCCTAAAGCCCGTCGTGTAGAAGTACGCTTCCCTGACCCAACTGCTAACCCATACCTGGCGTTTGCAGCTCTGCTGATGGCTGGCCTGGACGGTATCAAAAACAAGATCCACCCTGGCGACGCTGCTGACAAGGATCTGTACGACCTGCCTGCAGAAGAAGCGGCTGAAATCCCGACGGTTGCCGAAAGCTTTGAAGAAGCTCTGACCGCTCTGGATGCCGACCGTGAATTCCTGACTGCTGGCGGTGTATTCACTGATGACATGATCGATGCTTACATCGGACTGAAAAAAGAAGAGTGCGTACAGGTTAGTCAGACCACTCACCCAGTTGAGTTCGATCTGTACTACAGCGTATAAGCGAAGATGACAGGAACTAATCCTGTCATTAAAGCTCTATAGCCTTAAAGCCGGAGTGCCTACCCCCATAGCACTCCGGTTGTCATTTAAGCCCTTCTATTTTTAAATCCCTCAGAACTTCACTATTTCTTTTTGCTCGGACAGTAAACTCTCCAGAGAGCTCTATTTAACTCCCTTTTATCGCCATACTGATGCAAAGACATTGGCAGTACAGTACTCTAGGGTGACTCCGGAATCAGCCGTAGATCATTATGAAAAGAATAATATTTACCCTATTGCTTACTCTGCCTCTGCTTGGTCAGACCTCAGAGATTTATAAAACGGTCGACAAAAATGGCAATGTCACATTCACAGACAGCCCTGGCGCCAATAAAAAGGCCGAGCCCGTTGAGCTCACTCCTATAACCAGCATACCTTCTACCCAAACTTCCAACCGGTCTACCATCAAACGGATAGATGATCAGAAAGAAAACCTTTATCCAACCTTTACCATTACAGAACCCGCCAATGACTCCACGGTAAGGGATAACGGCAACTTCACCGTGAAAGTCAGTCTGAAACCCAGCCTGGCGATAGGTCACAACCTATCCCTGTCAGTAAACGGAGTTCAGCAGGGTAAGCCTCAGAGAAACCCTCAATTTAAGCTGAAAAATATTAATCGTGGCACTCACCTGCTATCGGTGGCCATTCTTGATCGAAATGGCAAAACCCTGAAAACCACCAACAGTACTGTGCACGTACAGAGGGCAGTTTTCAGACCTCCTACACCGGCTCCCGCCCCTTCTCCCTGAGCATCTTTAACGCACCAAACTGGTGCGTTAAAATAAACTGACTTATAATTCGAAGCCTCTAAACCTTTTAACAATGCGCCATGATACAAAAAAGGTCACATACTGAAAGAGGTTGACAACAGTTGGTTCAATTCTTGCCTTAGGTTTTATCAGACAACGGAAAAACAACAACCACTCATCCAGGTGTCAGCCGGTGATCAATGCTTTTGTACTGGAAAATTTAAACACGGCCATTATTGCTCTGGATAAAGAGCTTCGTGTCTCCTATATGAACCATGCTGCTGAGGCATTTCTGGATGTCAGTGAAAAAAGCGGGTTTCAGCTGCCTCTGCCTCAGATTCTTGAGCATGGCTCTATGGTTAAGGATCTGCAACGAGCACTGGAGCAGAACCAGCAATTCACTCGAAGAGAGTCTGAAATTGTGATTCACGAGACTCCGGTAGTGGTTGATTACACCATCACCCCTCTGGAAGACCAACATGCCTACCTGTTGGTGGAAATACACCCAAGAGACCGGCTACAGCGCATCACTCGTGAAGAGTCTCTCATTGCCAAGCAGGAAACCTCTCGTATTCTTGCCCGGGGCCTGGCCCATGAAATCAAGAACCCTCTGGGGGGAATAAGGGGAGCTGCGCAGCTCCTGGACAAACAGCTGGACGATGAAGAACTCAGTGAATTCACCCAGATCATCATTGAGGAAGCAGATCGACTCAGGGACCTGGTCGACCAGATGCTTGGCCCGATTAAACCTCCCAGCATGAACAGCCTGAATATTCATGAAGTTCTGGAAAGGGTTATCCAGTTAATACATGCAGAGACCGGCGGCCAGCTCACCATCATAAAAGATTATGACCCCAGTATTCCCAACCTTCCTGCAGACCGGGAGCGATTGATTCAGGCCATCCTGAACCTGGTGCGAAATGCCATGCAGGCCATAGATCAGTCTATGCCTTTAAGCGACGGCCAAATAAAAATCCAAAGTCGTATATCGAGACAGTTTACGATTGGTAATCAACGTCGGCGACTCGTTTGTCACCTGGCCATTATTGACAATGGCCCCGGAATTCCTGAACACCTCAAGGAAAATATTTTTTACCCAATGATCAGTGGGCGTGCAGAAGGTACTGGTCTCGGACTCCCCATGGCTCAGTACATTATCAGCCAGCATCAGGGATTAATTGAGTGCGACAGCAAACCAGGGCAAACCTGTTTTCACGTCTATCTACCGCTTACGGTTAAAGAGCCTTCCGCTCACCAGGAAAAACAACCGTTTTATAGCCAGCAGTCTTCAGCGGATAAACAGCCATGAGCCAAAAAACAGCCATGAGCCAAAAAACAGCCATGAGTGAAGAAAAACATTTTGCTTCTCCCTCAAACATGAAAAGCAACATAACCAATGTTTTTCACGGCAAACAACAGGAGTGAGTAATGAGTATGGATTCTAAAGTCTGGATTATTGATGATGATCGTTCTATCCGCTGGGTGCTGGAAAAGGCGTTAGCGGGAGAACAGATCGAAATAGATGCCTTTGATTCTGCCGACAAGGCTCTGCGAGAACTGCAGTATTCTCAACCCGAAGCTATTATCAGCGATGTCAGAATGCCTGGCACCAATGGGTTGGAGTTCCTCAAGGAAGTCCACGAGACCTATCCGGATCTGCCCGTCATTATTATGACTGCACACTCCGATCTTGAAAGCGCAGTATCTTCTTATCAGGGAGGAGCTTTTGAGTATCTCCCAAAACCTTTTGACATAGACGATGCCGTTTCACTGGCCAAACGAGCCATTGAACACAGTTGCCAGAAAAAAACAGAACAGGTTATTGAAGCCGTTGATAATGGCACCGAAATTATTGGCGAAGCCCCTGCCATGCAGGAAGTCTTTCGTGCCATAGGCAGACTGTCACAGTCCAATATTACGGTGCTCATTAATGGTGAATCTGGCACCGGTAAAGAATTGGTTGCTCGCGCACTGCATAAACACAGCCCAAGAGCCAGTAACCCTTTTATTGCCTTGAATATGGCAGCCATCCCCAGAGACCTGATCGAATCGGAACTCTTTGGTCATGAGAAGGGAGCTTTCACCGGTGCCGGAGCCATGCGCAAAGGACGCTTTGAACAGTCCCAGAATGGCACACTGTTTCTCGACGAAATAGGTGACATGCCTGCAGAAACACAAACCCGATTACTAAGGGTACTTGCAGATGGCGAATTCTACCGAGTCGGTGGCCATACCCCGGTAAAAGTCGATGTTCGTATTATTGCGGCGACTCACCAGAATCTTGAGAAGCTGGTTGAGGAAGGCACGTTCCGGGAAGACCTTTTCCACCGCCTGAATGTTATCCGGGTTCACTTGCCCAAGTTGAAAGAGCGATCAGAAGACATTCCGGTCTTAGCTAGACATTTCCTGGACAAAGCAGCAACAGAACTAGCGGTGGAACCCAAAGTTCTGACTCATGAAACAGCGAAATTTATTGCCAGTCTGGATTGGCCCGGCAATGTCAGGCAACTGGAGAACACTTGTCGCTGGCTAACAGTCATGGCCTCGGGTCGTGAGGTGCTGATCTCAGACTTACCCCCTGAGCTGCTGAGTCAACCCGATAGCGGCCCAGTTACTCCTCAAGCAGGCAATTGGGAACAACAACTTCGTCTATGGGCAGACAGGGAGCTTGCAGCGGGTCATAGCGGTATTCTCGACACAGCGGTTCCCGTATTTGAAAAGATCATGATTGAATCTGCGCTACAACACACGGGTGGCCGAAAAAGAGATGCGTCAGAGCTATTGGGCTGGGGAAGAAACACCCTGACCCGCAAGATGAAAGAACTCAGTATGTCTGACAAAGCGTTGACTGAGTAATCTTACCAGTAAAAAAGGGAGTCGGCTTTCTGACACTGAACTCCCTTTAGCCCGCACAATTTAACCGATTATCTTTAGCCTTCAGAGCCTGTAACCCCCTTAAGGCTACAGCTAGCTTCCGCTCCCTATACTCCATGTATCAACACCATTTAAGATGTAGGTGTCACATGGAAGTCAATACCTCTCTGCGCAACAGTCTGCTATTCCCATTAATTTATTGTGTGTCCATTCTTGGTCATTGCGCCCAGCAAGGCAGCCTAGGCTACACCTCTTCTGGCAGCTTCAAGATTACATTAACCATCCACCCTAAACTCAGCGCTCAAGTAGCCAGCTCTCGTCAACTGATCTCCGGAAAAGAGATCACCCAGGCTGAATTTAACAAGAAAGAACCTCTTTGCATTCAGGGAACAGGTATATCTCTCTACAGTATTACTGCAACAAACCTTAGCAAGAAGGAAGGCTTCCTTCTGGAGACACCCCAAGAAACTATCCCCTATGAAGTGGAGATTTGGACTGACGCTTCTTCTCGTCAACAATTAAACAACGGTATTCCAAGTCAGTCATTGCCTGTCCTTTCACCCAACACAGCATGCTCCATGAGCGGACCCAGCATCGCAGTAAAGCTCCAGAACCCTGTTACATCTCAGACACGTCAAGGAGCACTGGAACTCACCATCAGCGCTGAATAATGGGTTTACCAAGTACATCAGTACACATAAAATGGAGCTTATTATAAAATAAAGATTGTTTTTATTATGAGCTCTACCTATCTTCGCCATTTACCAGCTGTATTAGTTATTTTGCTAGGCCTTTTTAGTCAGAGCACCCTGGCCAACATGTCTCTGGATCGAATGATTGTGTACTTTAATCCGGGAAAAACCCCCAGACAGGACATAGTGGTCACCAATCCGGATAGAGAGAATCTTTATCTGCAAACTGAAGTTTACAAAGTAGTCAATCCAGGTACGGAGAAAGAAGAACGAATCCGTATTACTGATCCGGCATTGCTAAAACTACTGGCAACCCCTCAACGAGCCATTCTCCCTCCTAACAGTCGAAAAACCATCCGCTTAGTGAGTCTGGAAACCCCTAAAGACAAAGAAAGTGTTTATCGAGTTACTTTTAAGCCCGTCACAGGTGATTTGCAGGCAAAGCAGAACGCTATAAAAATCCTGGTTGCCTATCAGGCCCTGGTATTCATACGTCCGAACAAACCAGAATATAATGTTGCCGCTCAAGCAGCTAAAGAAACTATTACGTTTACTAATTCAGGTAACATCAATGTCGTTTTAAGGAATGGTCAATACTGCACATCAGGCCAATCAGAAAGTTGCACGAGCCTGGCTACAGGAAGCCGAATATACGCTGGAGAAAGCTGGTCTATGAAGCTGCCGAAAGGAGCCCTTAAAGGAAAGGGGTTTATTCAGTTTGGCCTGTTTGACGGTCTGAATGAAGAAACAAGAAAGTTTCCTCTTTAATAGTCTTAAGAATTTTACATAGAAGCTGGATTAGGTATCAATCCGGCTCCACCACAATAGTGATGGTATCCTGATAGACACCTGCAGGAAGGCTGTTAGCACCACCTGCGGTTTTCACTTCGAGCTCCATATTATTATTGGTATAGTCTGAACAGTTCTGACTGTCAGCGCCTTTCCACACATAAAGTGGAATGAAGTTGCTGTCATTGGGTGTAATCGTTTTACGTGTATTATTGCGACCCTGCTCTCGAATCATTAAGTTATAATCGAACTCACTTCCTCCAGAGCTTTGTAGCACGAAGCGATTGATCTCATTGGAACCATAAGCCCTCAACTTGAAATCGGATCCTCCTTGAGAAAACACACAAAAAGAAACCCAGCCGCTGCTTACAGAGCCGTTTCCAGACGGCAGATATATATCTTTCAAGCCACTAACTCTGACTCTGTCTGGAATTTCTATATCGACATTGACATTTGCACTGTCCAACCACTGGAAAATACGGCTCATTCCAAAAATATCGACAGAAGCTGTATAAACTCCGGGAAGAGCAGCATCTGCAAGTTCGCCCTGAATGGTAAGCTCCAATTTACCTGTTACAAAGCTTAATGAACCGGAATCGAAAATCATCCCCGAGTCTGATGAAGGTAACAACAAATCAAAACTCCGCCCATCATGAGAAAACACCAGTGATTGAATAATGTTCAGCTCTTGGGAACCGTTTGAGAAAACTATCTGAGATGTATTCAGGTTACCTATGCTGTAAAAGTCTGAATCATTGATTAGAGAATTTTCACAACTACGCCCCAAAAAAAACCAGCACGCTTGCAAAGAAATATCTAACTCAACAGTTGCTGTGCCTCCACTCCATTTGGATGGAAAAGATGCCTGATAAGAGCTACTTGAAAAAGTAAAGCTGGCCAAAGACTTAGGGACAAACAACAAAAAGCAGTGAATGATTATGACAACAAAAAATTTGTACATATTTCGCGAAACAACTCAGCAATTTATAAAGGCGACACAGTTATAGTCATGGTATCACTGAACAAACCTGCTTCAGAAGCCTGAACATCTTTTCTCTTCATTCTTACTCTAAGCGTCATGTTCGTGCCGCCATTACAATTGATTAAACTACTGGCAGTCCAGGCATTTCGGAAATCATTACTTCTTTGCCCCTTAAAACGATAGGTCAGCCAGCGATTCTCACTGGGTGTGTAAGCTCTCATTCTATAACCTACACAGTCACCCGGCTGATTACATTGTCCTGACTTGCTCAGCATGTAGTAGTTGCCCGGATCACTGCTACCATCAAAATCCAGTGTAACACCACCTGTATTGCTGAAGACGCAGACCTGCTGGTCTGCATCGAGGTTGTTACCATTCAGGTTTGAAGCATTAAGGGTAATATCTTTTAAACCGGAAACCTTCGTCAACTCGGGTATTTCAATAGGAATTCGGACAAAAATACTGTCCAGATGACGAGTCTGGTACATATCTTCACCGGCAATATAAAAGTCCAGATTATAGGTACCTGACGGTAATTGCTGTAATCGGTTTGAATCAAGAACAAACGAGAAAGTCCCTGTCACTATTGTATCGACATTGGTATCAAAAAAACTGCTCACTAGACTGTTTTGATCGTGTGTCCACTCACCGGGGACAAGAGCTCCGCTATTTGAGCCTTGTGAAAAACTGGCAGATAGCAGAAAGTCCGATAATTCCGTCGCATCATAAGACACCGGCTCGGTACCAGGCGTGATTGAGCTTTGCGAACCTGGATTTTCATCCGACAATGCCAAACGATATTCCTGCCCAACACAGCCACTATTACAGTATGAGCGAAAGTTAACAGTAAACGTGTAGGTAGGATTTACCACCCCTGGATTCCAGGTTAACGGGCTTGCAACATAGCTATCAAAATCAAAAAACGCTTTAGCACTACTCACCATAAAAAGTAACATCAAAAGAGAGAGTTTGAGCTTCATGATTGATCCCCCCTTTTGGTAATCGCTAACTGACCTTCCAGAATCTGCTTACACTCAGTGCTCTCCAACTCAATCGTTCCCATTTGTTGAACATAACCCTGTGTCAAAGGCTCAACAGGTAACTGACACACCCAGCCATTGTCCAGCTCAATACTCAATGCGCCGGTATTTGAGCGAGACTCAACCTGAAACATACCTATATCATCAGTATTGCCAGGGTAAAGCCCCCCGGTAATCTTTGCTCTGGAGACAGGCCTGCCTTTGAACAACACTCGACCAAACAAAAGTTGCAGAGGGATCGCCTCATAATCCAGTGTCACTACATTGCCTGGATATAAGGTGACCTGCTTTTCTCTCTCGTCAAAACTGTAGAGAGTATTTCCAGCCGGACTCAATACAACGCTGTATTGATCAAACGGGCTCAGCGAGATCACAGAAGGCTCTCCTGCTACAGCGTATCCACGACGCTGACCATTCACCTTGACATCAAACACGTCCCCTTCCCGACCTGAAAGGTTAACCACCAGAGCGCTTTCTGAAACTTGCTCCCCCCCCATGGCAAACACATTTCCATCGGTTAGAAAGCTGGTATTAAAACTGCCACCATAGGAAGTAATATCATCGTCATCACTTATGCTGTGAAGTATATTAAAACTGGCCCGTCCAAATCGGTTGGCGTATTGAATGCTGGAATCAGCACTCTTTGAAAGCCGGTCAGATGTTATACCTCCACTCACACGCAGATCGCCATCATAAAGATCACCATCAGCCCAATTCGTCGAGAGTCGCAAACTTTCTGAGCGATCACTCTGACCATTGTCGTTACGGCTCTCAAACCTGGGATTGGCATTAAAATTCCAACGATTCTGCTTAAATCTGAATTCAAAACTTAAGAGGGCTATATTGCTACTCTCTGTTTTACTCAGACTTAACGAACTGGAAATATCAAAAGTGCTGGATCTGAACAGCGTGTAACGATAATCCAGGCTTTGAGTCTCTGTTTTTTGGTCATCTCCTGAACGGTTAAAGCTATAGCGGAAACCCAGAGTACCTGAGCCCAATGGAGTCGTTGCAGAAAATGACTGCTGCTCAAAAGAATTGCCTAATAAAGAGGGTCTATCAGGATTTTCTTCAAAGGGTTCATCCCGCCACAAATGACGATAGTTAGCCCCTAATGAAACAGATCCAAGCCAGGTACGTGCAGAAAGTTGTCCCCCGTAGCTGCCTTCGTCAGACCACATAAATGAAGGCGAAAGCTCGTAGCGGTAACCCAGATGATAAAGGCCCGCCTCAAATAGTGCACTATCACGGGTTGAGGCTATGGCAACGGTTCCTGCCAACGTATCATGAAGCCTTCTACTCAATCCTGCACGGCTCAACCACTGCTGTGTTGCAACCGGTAAAATGTCATCGGTCGTACTGTTCATTACCTGTCCGGTTTCAGCAAATAATAACCACTCGCCCACAGGAGGCAGTTGATACTGTTTGGCAAAAAAACGGGTTTCTCTGGAAACCTCATTGCCCTGCTCGTCCAGAACCCTGATTTCAATATCATAAGCGCCACTAGGGTATGAACTTGTATCAAGTTGCTGAACGCCCGCTTCGTAAAAGCTACTGGCTATCAAACGTCCATCTTTTCTGATCTCTACACGTCCACGAACAGGTAAAAATATTTCAACCGGCATACCACCCGTAAATTCACCGTCCTCACGAGTATTACTGGAGGTACTGATACGAGCACCCACCATTTTTTGATCTGAAGTGAAATTCAAACCAAACCCTTCACTATTCAACAAGCCAAGGCTGTACTCTAACCCCTCAAATTCCCTCTGGCCGAATAGCTGGGTTACAGACAAGTGATTGCTTTTTGAATAATCCCAGCTGCCAAGAAGACTGTTTTCACGTAAAGCCAACATGGTTAAACCATTAAGGGTGTAATCATCGTCTCTGTTCTCTGCATCCGATCCTGAAACGGCAGCAGAGAAAGTCTGCATCATGGCAAAACCTGCATCGGAGGGTGGCAGGTACTTTCGTATAGCGGCTGCCCGGGAAAGCATGAATCGAGGGTTTATGAAAATATCAACCCGAAAACGGGACTCATCAAAAACAACACCCGCTATAGGTGGCTCAAGTAATTGACAGGGCTGCCCGGTATCAGGGCGACAAATATTAGCTTCATTAGCATTAAGCTCACCTGAAAGAGCGCTACCAATCAACTCTTGATCATTAATATTGCCAATTGATTGGATAATCTCGACAGTGCTGGAAAACTGAAAGAATCCCGGGCGAAAAGAAGCCAGTTGAGATGTGATGTATCTATTGCCGAAATAAACGTCAACTAATGATTGTTGTGTTTGACTTAAATCTTCAAAACCAGGAGGTGGATTACTTGAAGCAATAAACAGTGGTTCAACCGCATGCGCCACACTGAAGATGGAAAATGTAATGATTATTATTCTTTTGCACAGCCATCGACGCATAACAACAACTACTACTACTGCCCCACTCAGGCCTGAACATCCATATCTCCGGAGACATATATGGCAGAAAAAACTGCCATATATAAACTTGAAAGCTACTGAGGAGTAATTGTTAATGTGACTGTATCAGAAAATGCTCCGCCCGCAAGGCTTGCTACAGAGGCAGGAAGCCAAACACTTATTTGTGCATTTTCACCAGTACACGCTATAGATGGATCAGGCTGAGAAGCCAGCGCTCCTGCATCTAAGTGATTACCTGCCTGACTGGTCACATTGGCGTCTGTGCCATGATTAACAGAAGCGTTGTCTAAAGAACCATTACCAATCCCTAAACCTTCTACTTTAATGTCGTAATCAACAAAGGTACTAGCATCGCTACCACTACCAACTAGTCGAAAGCTATTAGTACTGGCAATTTCAAGCTGGTATGTATTCGAATTAGCGGCTTTATTGGAATAAATACAGATATCTTCAGTTGCAGGCGTTGCAGCAACATTTGCATCTGTTAGGTTGAAGTCTCCCAACCCCCAAATTCGAGCAACAGTACCCTTCTGGAAATTAATATCAAAATTACCGTTAGACGTTTCACCAATAGTTCCATCGGTAGCTGCCATCACAGAAGACGCACCCAAGCCAACAGAAACAGCCATAGCAACTGCAATTTTCTTGAACTCCATAAAACACTCCATATTACGTTTTATTATTTTGTTATCACGCTCAAACGCTTCCAGGCGGCTTTATAGTCATCCTTGTGCTGTCCAGTTCTACAGGGTAAATCTTACACAAAAAGAAAAACATACAGGCTGTTAACTAAACTTCCACTGCCGTTTTATTGTTCTATTTTCTGATTTTTCCTGGGTGCTGGCATTATATTTAAACGCAGATTACCACACAAAGCTGGCCATAAAAACAGCAAACTAAAGACTATTTCTTTATGTCAATAGTACGAGTTTAAAGTATTGGAAAATACGATTGCTATTTTTGTTACCTTCATCGCATTTTTACCACATGGCACAATGACTGATGAATGACGTAAAGGTGAAGTATCGAGAAATACCTCTGAATGATGTCATAAATAAGGCACAAACTTTATCTCTGTCAGAGTGTAAATTTTCTTTCATCAAAGGAGGGGTTGTCTAAGATTAGTGAAGTAGCTTCTAAGGCAGTGAAGTATTCGAAGCATGTATCAGCAAACCCTCAGGGAATTTATAGAGGCTTCTGAAGATGGATCTGTCACCTTACGATCAATGTCGCTGCGATCAAAAACAATGCCGTGTCGGACGTACCTGTAACATCATTGCTCTGCTGCTAACCATGGTTCTGATCTCAGGACTGGCTCAGGCTTGTGTTTGATAAGCGTTAAGAACGGTTTTTTTAAAGCGGATACAGTGGATAAGAAATGAACTGTGGCGGGTAAACCACCTGCCACAGTTCATGATGCCAGCCAAATCCCTTTCAGCTGACTATGCTTTCGCATACGGCTTACCGTGACCACTCATAGGAGTGACTCACAGTAATCTGATTGCGTCAGTCCCTTGACGCGTGTGTTTCGACTTCCCTGTCAGGCTGCTTCCAACCCTGGTGGCAGCCATGTGAACTATTAGATGCAAACAGCCCTTTGAAGTTTCCCGTCGTCATCAATTCTGACCGGATTGGTTAGATTCACTGACAGTCAGGCAGTGAAAAGCCTTATACTCCTCTCTCCATGTACTGAATCAGTTCCAGCCAACATGCTTGATATCGTTCTATACCAGCCAGAAATCCCTCCCAATACCGGCAACATCATCCGACTTTGCGCCAATACCGGATTTCGGCTGCATCTGATCAAGCCCCTGGGCTTTGATCTGGATGACCAGCGTCTGAAACGGGCTGGACTGGATTACCACGAGTATGCCAACTTGCAGATTCATGACGACTATCAGGACTTTCTTCAAAAAGTGAAGCCCACAAGAGTCCTGGCTTTAAGTACAAAAGGCACGACTACCTATTCAGGGCATTCATTTAAACCAGGGGATGCTTTGATGTTTGGTCCGGAAACCAGAGGCCTGCCAACCGAAATTCTGGATAGCTTGCCGAAGAGTCAGGTATTACGTTTACCGATGTTGCCTGACAGCAGAAGTCTGAATCTATCCAATACCGTCGCAGTTATGGTGTATGAGGCCTGGAAACAGTTGGGATTTCCCGAAGGGGTATAAGAAGGGAAAGTGCCGGGCAGAAACCCGGCACCAGCAGAGCACTATCAGTTAATTGAAGCTTCCTGCTGTTCACGCGCCTGCAGGTACAGGGCGTCGAAGTTTACAGGTGCCAGCATCAGCGGAGGGAAGCTGCCACGCAGAACCAGGTTATCAATGGCTTCACGAGCATACGGGAACAGAATGTTCGGGCAGAAAGCACCCAGAGTACGGTGCAGCTCGTCATCACCCAGGCCTTTGATCAGGAAAACACCGGCTTGCTGAACTTCAGCCAGAAAAGCGGTTTCTTTCTCTTCTTCAGAACCGTTCTGAACAGTAATGGTCAGAGACAGTACAACTTCGTACATATCATCATGCAGCAGGCGGTTAGTGGTGTTCAAATCCAGCTTAACTTCTGGCTGCCACTGAGCCTGAAACATCTCTGGAGATTTTGGAGATTCAAAGGACAGGTCCTTGACATAAATACGCTGCAGTGCGAACTGCGCCTGATCTTGCTGCTGATTCTCAGCCATTATCATTTCCTTAAAAATATCGGTTCTCGTTACCGAGCACCTGACAACATTCGATTCCCACTTATAATGGGGATAAAAATACGAATATCAAGTCAGGAATCGGCCATTTTCCAAAAAACAGACCCGACCCTTTTAAAATTCGGGTGACGAATCCGTTTCTATTTCAACAAGTCGTCCAACTGCCCGGCAGATTCCAGAGCATACAGATCATCACAGCCTCCTACATGGGTGTCTCCAACCCAGATCTGAGGCACTGTGTGTGATTCTGCTTTGAGCGTCATTTCCTGACGTACATCAGGCCTGCCATCGACGCTGATAGTCTGGTAGCTGGCCCCTTTGCTGTCCAATAACCTGATCGCCTGGTGACAAAAAGGACAATAGGCAGAAATATAAATGGTAACCGAAGCCATCTGTTTTCCATTGTTGTTGGCAATACGCCGCCTCAGTTCAGAAGCGGCAGGATTTCCCTGTTATTTCTTAACCAGAGGCAGACTGTCTGCAGTCCAGGTTCCGATGCCGCCCTTGAGACGCACGACCTGCTCAAATCCAGCGTCTTTCAGCTGCTTACCGACCGTTCCACTGTGCTGCCCCATGGCATCCACAATAATAATCGGCTTGTCCTTAAACTTGTTCAGCTCACCCACACGGTCTGCCACTTTGCCATAAGGCATGCTGATGGCATCAACAATATGACCTTTACCGAAGTCGGCTTTTTCCCTGACGTCGAGTACTACAGCTTCTTGCTGGTTAATCAACTGGGTCACTTCCTGAGACCCCACGCTCTGGCCTCCTTTACGCATTTCGGTAAAGAGCAGCACACACACCAGAGCCACCAGAGAACCCACCAGCAAAGGGTGGTTACCTAAAAATTCAATAATCTGTTCCATACTGAACCAGTACTAAATGCCTTAGCGAGGGAAATACAGCTGACGTTTTTCTCTACCTTCGAGAAAAAAATCGAGCCATTTTTCATGGTTAATTGCCGTTAGGCGGCAAGTATACAGGCTGCCAAATAGAGTTACGACTGTTTCAATACCTACCCCCTGCTCTGCCCATTCAGCCCATCGTTGAAACGGCTACCCTGGGATAAATAATCAGAACAAGTCATGAGCCACCAGTAGAAAACAGAGAAAATCAGGCTTTGACCAAAACAACTGTTCTATTCTGCAAATAGTGAATTTCTATCGATCTGTCTCTGGAAACCAGAGACAAAGCAGGTAGAATTCAAGGCCTTCACCTCTCAAGCATGTGCCAAGGTTTGATCCATGACTGACAAGCGCAAAACCACCGCCCTGATCATCCTGGATGGTTACGGTTATCGTAAAGAATCTGACTCCAATGCCATTCTGGCTGCCAGCACCCCCGTTATGGACCGGCTTCAGAAAGAGCACCCTTTCAGTTTTGTCTCAGCCTCCGGCATGGATGTGGGTCTGCCCGATGGTCAGATGGGTAATAGTGAAGTCGGGCATATGAACCTGGGCGCCGGTCGTGTTGTCTACCAGGACTTCACCCGCATCACCAAGTCTATTAAGGACGGCGATTTCTTTGAAAACAAAGCCTTCACCAACACCATCGACAAAGCGGTGTCTGCTGGCAAGGCCGTTCACATCATGGGATTGATGTCTCCAGGTGGTGTTCACAGTCATGAAAATCATATCAACGCCATGGTAGAACTGGCTGCGCAACGTGGCGCCAAAGAAGTCTATGTTCACGCTTTCCTGGACGGTCGTGATACACCACCACGCAGCGCAGAAGCGTCACTGGCTAAAACCGATGCTCTTCTCAAAGAAAAAGGCGTTGGCAGAATTGCCAGCCTGATCGGCCGCTATTTTGCCATGGATCGTGATAACCGCTGGGACCGGGTTCAGGAAGCTTACGACCTGATGACTCTGGGCAAGGCAGAATTTTCTGCCAAAACTGCGGTAGAAGGTTTGCATGCAGCCTATGAGCGTGATGAAAATGATGAGTTTGTAAAAGCCACCACGATTGGTGAAAGTCCCGCCACGATCAATGATGACGACGCGATTCTGTTCATGAACTTTCGTGCAGATAGAGCCCGTGAAATCACCCGTGCTTTTGTAGACAAAGATTTTGCAGGCTTTACACGCTCCAAAGTGCCCGCCACGGCCGGTTTCGTGATGCTGACCCAATACGCTGCCAGCATCGATACCATTTGCGCCTATCCACCTTCAGCGTTGCCCAATACGCTGGGTGAGTACATGGAAAAGCTGGGTAAAACCCAACTGCGTATTGCCGAGACGGAAAAGTACGCCCACGTAACCTTCTTCTTCAGTGGTGGCCGCGAAGAGCCTTATAAAGGAGAAGAAAGAGTGCTGGTTGAGTCACCAAAAGTGGCAACCTACGACCTCCAGCCTGAAATGAGTGCCCCGGAAGTCACAGACAAGCTGGTAGCTGAAATCAAGAGTGGCAAACACGACCTGATTATCTGCAACTACGCTAACTGCGACATGGTGGGTCACACTGGCGTATTTGATGCTGCCGTTAAAGCTGTTGAAGCTGTGGACCAGTCCATTGGCAGAGTGATTGAAGCCCTGGATGAAACCGGCGGACAATGCCTGATTACAGCCGACCACGGTAACGCCGAGCAGATGGTTAACCCTGAAACCGGACAGGTTCATACGGCCCACACCTGCGAACTGGTTCCCCTGGTTTACTTTGGCCCTAAAGCGATTCAGCTGAAAAATGGTATTTTGTCAGATTTGGCGCCTACTCTGCTGGACCTCATGGGTATCGAACAGCCTGCAGAAATGACCGGAAAATCTCTGGCCGTTTGATCCATACATACCCAGGGAGAGTGTTACAACACTCTCCCTCTCGCCAGTTCAGCAGCTCCGTGATGTGAGACCAAGGTTAGCCGCTCGTGTTTATGACCCAACAGGAGCAATACCCCACTGACAGAGAAGCTCGTAGAGTATCAGGCAATGAGAAAGGCGCTCTTGGGCACCCCGAAGAATCACACCTTTCCTATTGCTGCATTTTATAGCAATCAGTCATGGCAGATAGTGGATACCAGGGAAGGAAAAACAGAGTAGGGCTGGACGCAGGACGCTCCCAGCCCAAAGCCGTTATCAGGAAACAGCCAGCAGCTCTACTTCGAAGACCAGAGTCGCGTATGGCCCAATAACGCCACCTGCACCCTGAGCACCGTAAGCCAGGTTATAAGGAACAAACAGCTTCCACTTGGAGCCAACAGTCATCAGCTGCAGCGCTTCTGTCCAACCTGCAATAACACCGTTAACCGGGAACTCGATTGGCTCATCACGTTCAACAGAGCTGTCAAACACAGTACCGTTCAGCAGAGTACCGTGGTAGTGAGTACGAACAGTAGAGTCAGCACCTGGCTTTTCAGCATTTTCATCACCGGCCACCAGTACTTCGAACTGCAGACCTGAATCGGTGACAGTAACGTCATCACGCTTGGCATTTTCAGCCAGGAATTGTTCACCCTCAGCAGACAGTTCCTTGGCTTTTTCAGCTTCTTGAGCCTGGATACGCTGATGCATTTCGTTGAACGCTTCCTGCAGGGCAGAATGCTCAACAGCACTTGGAGCACCATTCAGGGAATCAGCCAGACCGGCCAGAACGGCGTCAATGAACAGACCTTCGATCGGGTTACTGGCAAGCTGGTCGCCCATCTGACGGCCGATACCATAGCTTACGCGCTCTTCAACAGTTGTATATTCAGACATTCAATTCTTCACTTCGGGTAAAACAGATGTGAGCGACCCATATCGCTCAAGCTGATGCCATAAGCCTACTTCTTAAGCATTTTTATGGCGAAAGGCCGACATTATATCATGAACTTGTCCGACTTTAGATCTAAACAGCCCTTGAGCGGAGACAAACAGCCTTGAGCGGAAAAACAGCCTTGAGCGGAAAAACACAGGAACCACGATCCGATATTCCTGTCTAAACTTCCTCACTTTATTATTAATCAGTTGAGACAGCCCCATGCTTTTCAGAAAACCGGCCCTTCTGGTCGTGGCTCTATTTTCGATGAGCTTCAGTATCTTCCTTCAGGCTCAGGACGAACTGACCTATGTACTCTGGAGTTTGAACTCTCGTGCAGAAATGTATCTGATTCAGCGCTTAGACAATAACAAGCCCAGAGTTCTGGCCTCTATTAAGAGAGACATGAGCATCGACGAAGCTTATCTGGATCATGTTGGGAATATTGCTTTCAAACGAACCCGCACTGCCATGAAATCCGGGAATTATGATCCCACCAGAAACGCAACGGCGGTGGCCAGAAAGATGGCTCTGGAAATGCTGGAAGAGCAAAAGCCGATATTGGCTCAAAAGGGGATAGATCCTGCAAAAGCAAAATCCTCATTCCTTTATGCCGTTGCAGGCTTTGACGCCATGGCAGCTAAAGAAGGAGATGAACTGTATGACTATTTTAATCCGCAAGATGTTGTCGACATTCAGCAGCAGGCAGAAACAGCTATCAGGGATGCGTTTCATAGCAGTGGAATAGTCCTGAGTGACATTTGGACGACTCGGGATACCGCCCTGATCAGTGAAGCCATGAAGCTCATGACAGCAGAAGATGAACTGTTTGTTTTTAAAACCACCTACGACCTGATTTGTTCCATGGAACAGGGACAATTAAAAGCAGTCGATATGAAAATGCCTTATGGGGATAACAAGAAACTTCCCAGCGGCAGCGTTCACAGTATTGGTGCATTTGGCAGTGATGCATTCTTTAACTATGTCCCTCACCAGAATCCAGCCTGTCTCCCCAGTGAGTCTGCCTGCCAGAAAGAGTTAGAACAGTGGAGCAAAGAGATGGAAGCTCGTCTTTATCTCCAACAAAACATAGATCCAGGTGCTACTGAGTTGGCGTTCTTTAACCGCTATTCAGAGCGCAAGAGAAAGAATGAGCTGGGCCATAGAGTTCTGCGACTGCGACTGCAAGATTCTGACGCCCCTGCAGCCCTCAAAGAGTGGTATGTTGACCATATGAAAGCCACTGTTCAGCCAACCCTGGATGAGATTGAGAAAAGAGCTACAAGCTTGATCGCCAGTGCGGCATTCAAGGGGAAAAGCAACCCTCCCCATGTTTATTTTCTGGGTGAATACGCCGAAATCAACGAAATTGACTTTGTGAATGCGTTGTTCAGAAAACACTTTCAAAAGTGGGGGTTAACATACTCCTATATCAACAAACAGGCGACTGATCTATTGATGGCCGCTGGTGCTCTTGTCGCTATCAGCTCATACCGTCAAGCCATCAATCCCTGACCCAAATGAGCAGGCAAGGGACAACACCTTACCTGCTCTATTCCATTCGAGCTAGAGTTCGTTCCCTGTCCAGAGCCCAACAGCCATAATCTTCGGCCAGTTCCACCTGCCCACTGAATACAGACTCAGCTTCCTTTCTAAGAGCTTCAACAGAAGACGCGAAGTCAGACGATTTTTTCCGATAGCGGCCACTGATATGAGTCAGGATGACATGACTGACCCCACCTTTTTCAGCCGCTTCTCCCACCATTCTGGCGGTACTGTGCATATATTGAGGCCCCACTTTTTCCAGAACAGGATCCGTGAAGGTGGCTTCATGCACCAATACATCCACCTCTTTCATGGCATCTATGAGGAGGTCCGGCTGATCATTATCTCCACCAATAATGGCTATCCTGCCAGGCAATGGGGGCAGCCTTACATCCTGTGAATGAACGACACGACCGTCTGACAAGGTGACACTATTGCCATTCTGAAGCTCTCCCCACAACGGCCCTCTTGGCACTCCCAAAACGTCCAGCTTGCCCTGATCCATTGACTGAATAACGGGTCTCTCCTGAAAACGGTAGGCAAAACTGGGAACGCGATGAGAAAGCTCATGGGAAGTGACTTCAAAGCACTGATCCTGAAAATGAAAATCAGGCTCATCACTGCGAATAAAATTCAAGTCGAACGGCATGTTGCTGACGGCAGCACATTTCAGTGAATGTCTGACAAAACTTTCCACACCCTCAGGTGCACAGATAGTCAAAGGCTCTTTCCTGCCCTGCATACTGGCACTGGTAATCAGACCTGGCAGACCGAAGATATGATCACCATGAACATGGGTGATAAAAATGCCCGCGAGGCCCGACAGCGTGTAACGACTTTTTATTCGCTGATGGCTCTTCAGCAGTCGTTGCTGTGTACCTTCACCGCAATCGACCAGATACCAGTCTCGACTTTCATCCAGAGCCAGTGCCATCGCGGTCACGTTTCTGTCTACGGTGGGAGACCCTGCTGAGGTTCCCAGAAAAGTAAATCTCATATATTTGTCGTTTACCTGCACAGTTCTTCCCAATGGGTTCTGGTGCTGTATTTGTTCTTTTCAAAACAGCATAACACGTTACAGGGAACGGAAAATAAAACGGAAACGGCTGGCATATAATGCCATTGGGTATGTGAAAGCCTAATCATTAAAGGCATACTGAAATACCAACAAGAAAGATCAGTGACGTTTGAGTATGAGAATCACGGCTGCAAACCTGATGTTCGCCGTAACCCTGACCCTGTTCAGCCACATGAACAGCGAGATGGCCCACGCAGAATCCGTGGAAAAAGAATCCCCTCAGTCCCAACTGGAGGCGATCAACGGAGATATTGAACATCTGAGAAAACTGCTGGACAAACTGAACAAGGAGCGCTCATCTGCTGAAAGGCATTTGCAGACCACCGAAACAGAAATGAGCCAGCTGCAAAATTCTATTCGCAATATTGAAAAAAAGCTTGAGCAGGGGAATCACGAAATAAAAAAGCTCCAAAGCCGTCAGCAGGCTCTGACGGCGCAGAAAAATAAAGAAAAAGACCGCATCGCCAACAGTGTACGTTCCGTTTACCTTGCCAGCCGGGACAACCGGCTGAAGTTATTATTGAACCAGGAAAACCCGGAAGAAGTATCCAGACACCTGACCTATCTGAAACATCTTCAGAAAGCTCAACTGGAAGCTATTGAAACGTTCGAGAAGATCCTGACCGAAATAGAAGACAACAAAGAGCAGCAGCAGGTTCTTAATAACAGCCTGGAAGAGCAGCAAGCTGACCTTGCCCGAAAACAGGACCTGTTGATTGAATCCAGAAGCGACCGTAAACAACTGATTTCCCGAATCAACCAACAGTTCAAGAGTAATGACCGGGAACTGGACTCGCTCAATCAGCAAAAGAAACAACTGGAAGAAGTATTGGCCCAGCTGGCCGCCAGAAAGCCTTCCAATACGAATATTCAGCAGTCCAAAGGAAAATTACCCTGGCCGGTTAACGGTCGCATTCTTTACGGGTTCAACCAGCAGAGACCAGATACCCGGATTCGCTGGCAGGGTATTCTCATTTCAGTAGAAACGGGTACTAACGTCACAGCCATTCATGACGGGACAGTCATTTTTTCAGACTGGCTAAGAGGCTATGGTCAGCTGATTATTGTCGATCACGGTAATAACTACCTGTCACTGTATGCTCACAATCAATGGCTGCTCAAGAAAGAAGGTGAAGCGGTTCTGGCGGGTGAAGCATTGGCTCTCAGTGGTCAATCCGGTGGACAAACAGAGCCCGGTGTCTATCTTGAAATCCGGCATAATGGCAAGCCTCAGAACCCGGTTCCATGGCTGGCCAGATCTTGAGAAAACATTGTAGAAACTGTCGGGTGAACCGATAAAGCAGAAAGCATCAGGGGTTTTTATCACTGATCTTTCAGACGAAGCCCCAAGCGGTGACAGACAAGGGAATAACGCAGTCTGTTAAAGAAAGCCGCCTATACTTCAACTCTTTATAAGAGCGAACCCAATGCCCACAGTGGAAGAAAAACAATTTGTCTCTCCAGCTACCCGTAAAGCTTTCAGACAATCTGTTTTTCGCAACAACAGTGCAGGAGCTTTCATGACAAAATCCTTTCCTACTTCCCGGCAGCCAATGCCTCAATGGGTGAAAGCCACTGTGCTGGCACTGGCCTCCGGATTTGCCTTGCAAGGCTGGTCAGCACCGGTTGATCAGGAAGAGAAGCCCGCTCCGGCAGCCATTGAGTCAGCAAAGCCGGCAGCCGATGCCAAGGCCGCAGAAGAAGAGAAGAAAGGTAAACTGCCGCTGGAAGAATTGCGCACCTTTACCGAGGTCATGCAGCGAATCAAAAGCGCTTATGTTGAAGACGTAGACGATAAAACACTTCTGGACAATGCTATCCAGGGCATGCTTTCCGGTCTGGATCCCCATTCAGCTTATCTGAAACCGGATGATTTCAAAGAGCTTGAAATCAATACCTCTGGCAAGTTTGGTGGACTGGGTATCGAAGTCGGTATGGAAGATGGCTTTATCAAGGTTATCTCACCTATTGATGACACCCCTGCCCAGAAAGCGGGTATACAACCGGGAGACTTGATCATCAAACTGGATGACGCTTCCGTAAAAGGCATGTCGCTGATGGAATCAGTAGACAAGATGCGTGGCAAGCCCGGAGAACCTATCAAGCTGACTATTGTTCGGGAAGGATCTCCTAAACCGATTGACCTGGTGGTTAAGCGCGACATTATCAAAGTGCAGAGTGTCAAATCCAGAGTTCTGGAAGACGGCTATGGTTACATTCGCATGAGCCAGTTCCAGTCTGATTCTGACAAAGAAGTGGTTGAACATCTGAACAAACTTAAGAAGTCTCAGAATGGCAAACTGAATGGACTGGTATTGGATCTCCGTAATAACCCAGGCGGTGTACTGCAGGCAGCCGTAGGTGTTGTGGACGCCTTTATTAAAGAAGGCCTGATCGTCTACACCAAAGGACGTATCCCCAACTCACACCTCAGTTTTAAAGCCGACAAGGATGACCCTTCAGATGGCATTCCTCTGGTTGTACTGATCAATGGTGGTTCTGCATCGGCTTCCGAAATCGTTGCCGGAGCGCTGCAAGATCATCACAGAGCGGTTTTGGTGGGCACCGAATCTTTCGGTAAAGGATCCGTTCAGACCGTACTGCCTCTGAGCATTGATAATGAAAAAGGACTGAAACTAACCACTGCCCTTTATTACACACCCAAAGGCCGCTCGATTCAGGCCGAGGGCATCAAGCCTGATATTGTTGTGCCAAGAGCCAAAGTGACACCGGTAGAAAGTGTATCAGGCTACAAGGAAGCGGACTTACAAGGTCATTTGACTAACGGCAACAAGCAGGCTGAAAAAGGCAAGCAGGATAAAGGTAAGCAGGATAAAGGTAAGCAAAAGGATGAATCTGGCTCACTCGCCGAGCAGGATTATCAGCTGAGCCAGGCTCTGAATGTCCTCAAGGGAATGCACATCAATACTACCTGGGACAAGAAGAAGCCGACTGCAATCGCCGAAGATCCCAAAGAAACGATGAAGACCGCTACCACTCTTTAGGGTTCAGACAAAAAAACCGTCTGGAGACATCCAGACGGTTTTTTTATGGGTGACCGATAATCAACCAATAATAAAACGAGCCACCTTCAGAATCACTTTCTCAATAAACTCCATGAGACCCAGCTCTGCGCCCGGCATACGAATAATGATGTAGTAGCCATAAAGCACTGCTATAAAAGCAATGATCATGCAGATAAAACAGAAGGTCAGATAGATTCGACGCATTTCAGAACCTGAATTCAATCCCTAGACTGATGACAGGCTGCTCTTTACTGTCAAGCTTGTTGCGCTGTAATGATGTGCTGGAAGCAGACTCTACCGAGACACTCTCTGCGTCTTCAGGCCCTGCTTTCTGGATATCCAGAAAAGTCCCCACATCAACACTGAAATCAACTCGTTTGGCATCGTCCAGAAGCTTTTTCCAACCAACGCCCACATAGGCTCGCCCTTCTCCGGAAAAGTAGGCTTTACCCAGCTTTCTTGAGTCACCCGAGAAAGTACCCGCAGACACTCTGAAACCACTTTCAAAAGGATAATAATCCACGACCAGACCATTTTGCCTGGCAGAACTATGAGGATCTGGAACGGAAAGGTCGTCGCTGGTGATGGTATAAGCGCGAAGACCAAAGGTGTGACTGTTTGCTTCCTGCCGGACACTCAGAACTTCACCACCGGTTTCTGTGGGAATAAAGTCAGGGTCATCCGCAAGAGCGCCCATGGATAGCATCATGCTGGCTGCGAAGATTAAAGGACGGCCGTTCATTATCCTCTCTCCGGGAATCATGATTCGGAACAGTGATCTTCAGTGGACTTTTCCCTTTGAGCCGTCGTTTTCAAACGGCTTCAAATCCTGCAAACACCCAGACCCTGCTTACGACGGACACCCATGATAAACAGCCAGACAAAAGTGAAATTGAAAAATGAAAAATGAAAAATGAAAAATGAAAATACGGACTATAGGCTTTCTATCAGAAGCTCCCCCTTATCGTCTCCGGAAAAGCCGAACTAAGTCAACTATTCTGTGAGTAATTCCTGAAGAGAGTTCACGAAATTTCCTTCTGATCACTCGGTTTCAGTGTTGATAAACTATCTACTTAGCATCATAAGTTTTTCATCGCCAAGGGTGATAAAGAATAGTTTCAGTCACTCATGACCGTTTAGCTTGGCAGTTCCTTCCTTTCTGGACCCTGATATGCAAACCGACAACACTCCACAATTTGGCTGCGTGCCACCTTCTGAAATTGCCCGCCTGGCAGAAGAAGCTGCTGTGGGTAAAACCAAGAAGCACCCTAAAGTGACCTTTGTCCTTGCCGTTCTGGCGGGTATTTTCATTTCTCTGGCAGGTATGTTTTATACCATCGTCACCACAGGGGCGGAAGGCATGCCCTATGGCATAACCAAGCTGATTGGAGGCCTGACTTTCAGCATGGGATTGATGATGGTCATTCTCTGTGGCGCAGAACTGTTCACCAGTAACACCCTGTTGCTGATGGGACGTGCTACTCGCCGACTCAACATCGCCCAGATCACCAAGAACTGGATAATGGTTTACTTTGGCAACATGACCGGTTCCTTTTTCATGGTGGCCATGCTGATGGCAGCCAGCCAATATCAGGGCGCTCACGGCGACATCGGCATTAACTATATGTACATTGCCAATGCCAAAATGAGCCATAACTTCATTCAGGCTCTTATACTGGGTGTTCTCTGTAACCTTGTTGTCTGCCTCACTTACTGGATGAGCCTAAGTGCACGTTCTGCAGCGGGTAAAATGTTTGCCTGCATTTTACCCGTCGCTTGCTTCCTCGCAGCCGGCTTTGAGCACTCTATTGCCAACATGTTCCTGCTTCCCATGGGCTTTCTGATCAAGAGCATTGCCACCCCGGAATTCTGGGAAGCCACTGGATACAGTGCGGATTATTTCAACAACATCACGATCTTCAACATGATTGTCATGAACCTGATCCCGGCTACCATTGGCAACATCATTGGCGGCGGTGTCATGGTAGGTTTGAGTAACTGGTTTGTTCACCTGCGAGAGCACAATTAATCATTGCTTAGGAGAGGCTGCATCAGGACAGCCTCTCTGTTCAATAACCGATATTTTCAACCTGGGTTTCCAGTTAGCTTTCATCACTGTCCCATCATAAACAGCAAAGATACCCACCAGCTTCTTGCCACGATAGGCTGCATACCCCCACAAAACTGAACCGGTGAATACCAGCCTTTTCAGCCAGTAATGATGCCAGTGCAAAAACAGCCTTTTGAGAATTTGCAGATTGGGAGCAGGCAAGACAGACCCGTTACTCTCATGGTGCGGGATAAACCGATTCAGTTAAACTGAGCTATCTGGAATGAGTGAGCTGACTGTGTCTAATTTTCACTGGCAAAACACTTCAGGGCCAGAAAGAGTCAGGTCCCCATCGTGTCGGGAGCTCATTTCATAGAAAAATGGATTAGCATAATTTCTCCAACAAAAATTCCTGACGAGCTGGATATCACTCGATGCAACCAGAAGCGTTAAAATGAAATCACAGGAGACACAACCTATGAAAACCATCACTGTGTTCTGCGGCTCCCGCTTCGGACAGCACGATGACTATTTGAATGATGCCCTGCGTATCACTGAAGCACTGGTCAGGCGAGATATCACGCTGGTCTATGGCGGGGGTAATCTTGGCCTGATGGGTGCCATCGCCAACCGGGCCCTTGAACTGGGTGGCAAAGTGATTGGTGTGATTCCTGAGATCCTTATAAAAAAAGAACTGGCTCACACTGAATTAACCGAACTCCATCAAGTCAGTAACATGCTAGAAAGGAAAAACAAGCTGACGGAGTTGGCCGACGGCTTTATCGTTCTGCCTGGAGGTATTGGTACGCTGGATGAGTTCTCGGAAGAAATGGCATTAAATCACATAGGCCATCAGGACAAGCCGGTTGGATTACTCAACACCCGCAATTACTATCATCATCTGGTAACCTTTTTGAAACACACCAGCACAGAAGGATTTCTGCCGGCTCATTTGCTCGACCACCTGATCATTGATTCGCATCCTGAAACACTGGTCGATAGAATCATGCTCAAGGGCTTGCCTGACCAGCCTTAACTGAAACCTTCTCGTTGACACATTTTATTGTCGGAGCCACCATGACCAAAAAACCATTACTGATCTATCTTCATGGTTTTAACAGCGCTCCCGCTTCAGTAAAAGCTCAACAAACACTTCAATACCTGGACCACAACAGGATTGATATGGAATCGTGGGTTCCGGCTCTTCCTAACTCGCCTTCTGCTGTCAAACAACTGCTGATAGAAAGACTGGGAAATGAAACCACCTGCCGGCCCATCTATATCATTGGAAGCTCACTGGGCGGTTACATAGGCACCTGGCTGAAGGCTCAAATTAACTGGCTCTATCCGGAATACACTACACGACTGGTATTAATTAATCCCGCCGTACAACCTTATGAGCTCTTTTCCGAATATCTGGGCACACAGGTTAACGAGCACACCGGTGAAAAGTGGCAACTGACAACCGCTCACGTTGATCAGCTTAGAACGCTGGAAACTCACGATATTCAAAGGCCAGAAGATATCCTGCTGCTGGCTCAGACTGGCGATGAAGTTCTGAATTACAAAAAGGCGGTAGAAAAGTATCAAGGTTCAAAAATGATTATTCAGGAAGGCGGCAATCATGCCTTCCAGTTTTTCGATAAAGCACTCCCAATGGTGTTTCAATTCCTGTCCGGAAGGTCAATAGATCACATCATACTGTAAGATCGTGTTTTAAAAGGTTCAGTAATAAGGCTTTAATTCGACCGACGTTTTTTCTGAATGATGCTACATTATCTTCTAAGTTCACTTTGAGTTTGAACAGATGAGCGACAAGAGTAATCTTTCATCTCCCTCGGTGATGAAAGATTTTTTTTACCGTGAAAACACTGTCACTTACGGTTTTCAAGCAACCCCTCTCTTTTGACGAGTTCCATTCTTTCTACGCAGTTCATGGATGTTTTTCATGAGATCTTTCTTTAAATGCTCTGTTGTACCCGACGGCTACTCTCGAGAACAACACGAACGTTATTCAAGATTAAGATTACAAATTCTGACCGGTGCCTTTCTTTCTTATGCGGCCTATTATCTGGTCCGCAAAAATTTTGTCATGGTCATGCCAGACCTTATTGCAGAAGGATACAGTAAATCCGAACTGGGCATGGCTCTCTCAGCACTCGCTATCAGTTACGGGATCAGTAACCTGGCCATGGGTTATCTGGCCGACCGAATAGATGTTCGTAAACTGATGCCCCTCTGCCTTTTGGGCTCAGCACTGCTTTCGCTCTTCCTTGGCTTTTCACCGATCCTGCAGTTCCCTCTGATGATTATGGTGATCACCCTGGCTCTGAATGGCTTTATTCAAGGCTCGGGCTGGCCCTGCAGTGCAAAGCTGATAGCCCACTGGTTCGTTAAGCAGGAACGTGGCACGGCCATGAGCATATGGAACCTGTCGCATAATGTGGGCTGTGGCCTGCTGGGTCCCATTGCTATTCTTTCAGTAGCCTTGTTTGGCACCTGGCAAAGCAAAATCTACTTCCCCGCTTTTATCGCCATTATTATTGCCATGGTGGGATACCTCCTGTTGCGGGACAAACCTTCTCAATGCCAGCTGCCCTCCCCTTCTCCGGAAATGTCGGCAGAACTGGAAATAGAGCAACACAAAACCTCCTTTATCCGAACACTGCAGCTTTTTGGCCAGCATTGCCTGAAAATGCCTCCACTCTGGATTCTGGCGGTTGTAAATGCCTGCACTTATTTTATCCGCTATGGCATTATTGACTGGGCTCCAGTCTATCTGACGGAAACCAAGGGCTTTAGCTTCAACGCCTCCAGCTGGGCCTTTTTTGCCTTTGAGTATGCGGCTATCCCGGGCACCCTGATTTGTGGCTATATGAGCGATAAACATTTCAAGGGCAAACGGGCGCCCATGAATGCTCTCTTTATGGCGTTGGTGCTCATTTCAGTCATTGCTTACTGGCACTCACCACCAGGTGACACGACCTATGCTGTGCTCTCACTGATTTCCACTGGCTTTTTAATCTACGGCCCTGTCATGCTGGTGCACGTCCATATTATTGACCTGGTCCCATTACCATTCGCGGCCACAGCGGCAGGCTTCTGCGGATTATTCGGCTATATCTTTGGTGCCACTTCCGCCAACCTGTTACTGGGAAAAGTACTCGACCTGTATGGTTGGGATGCCTGCTTCCAACTACTGGCAGGAGCCAGCTTTCTGGCACTGCTTCTACTGTTACTGCTCTGGTTATGGGAAAACTTACACCCTACCCCAAGCTTCGAATTCAGCCCCTCCTCACCTCAACCGATTACCATTCCTATTTCATCGGACCAGAAAAGATCCACCCTGAGCGAAACACTTAAAACAAAGTTGTCTCCAGCTCTTGGATTTTTGACAAAAAAGAGAGCACCCAACGGATAGAAAAAGGACAGTTCAGATAAGGGCTTCCATCAGGAAGCCCTTGAAGAGTCCGACAGGCTCAATTCTCGCTTAAGAGACTGCTTGTCAACTTTACCCAAAGCCGTTTTGGGCAACTGATCAAGGATCTCCATATGCGTAGGCAACTTATAGGTAGCCAGTTGCGTACGCATCCATTGACGTATTTCATCCAGATCAACATGACGGGAAGCCGGGACAATGCAAGCACAGACGGCTTCCCCAAGACCTTCACAGGGAGTCCCCAGAACCGCACACTCCTGGACACCCGGGTGAGCATCCAGCAAAGCTTCCACTTCCAGAGCTGAAACCCGGTAGCCGCCGGACCGAATAATATCGATGCTCCGGCGCCCAAGCAGGCGATATTGACCCTGTTCAAACGCAGCAATATCGCCGGTTCGATACCAACCATGACGAAAAGCTTTCTGAGTCAGGTCTTCCTTCCCGTGGTAACCACTGAACATCTGCGGACTTCGAACTTCCATTTCACCCATGCTATCCACTTCATTTCCAGATTCATCCACCAAGCGGACACTCACTCCGGGCAAAGGCTGCCCGACATACTCCGACAAACGTTCGCCATCCGGCTGCTGGGATAAGACCATGCCGACTTCCGTCATGCCATAACGGGTGAGCAGAGGCTGACCGGAAATTTTTCTCCAATCTTTATGAATAGAAGGCGGTAACGAAGAAGAGCCTACAATCGCCAGTCTCAGCCCTGCCGCCCCCTGCCGCCAACGCAACTGATTCTCAGGGCTGGCTTTACTCCAGGACTCCACCAGGTACTTATAAATAGTCGGGACTGCCGTCAATAAGGTGTAAGAACCCTCTGCCAGATGCTCCCAGACTTTTTCAGTCTTGAAAGAAGACAGCAGTTTGCAGCTGGCACCGGCTGCCAGAGTACATAACAGGCCACAGACCAGACCATGAATATGGGAAAGTGGCAGCACATGAAGCAAACGATCCTGAGGCTGCCAGTTCCAGGCCGCACAGAGTGTTCGGACCTGAGCTTCAATAGAGCTGAAAGCATGCACTACGCCTCGCGGACAACGACTGGTGCCGCTGGTATACAACACTAGTGCGTTTTGTTCCGGATCCACCTGCCGTAATGGCAAGGGATCAGAGTCATAGCCCGTCGACGGGATCATCAAAATCCCGGACCTCTGGCTCAGGTAGCTGGCATCTCCATGACGTCTGGGTGAATAAACGAGATAACGGACGTCCAGATCCTTTATCCGCCATTCCCATTCAGGCAAAGGCATTAACGGATCAAGTGGAACAGCGATACCATCTGCCAGCCAGATCGCCAGCAGTGATACTACAAAAGAAGATTCACGCCCCGTGAGAAAGGCCACAAACTGCCCTTCAATCCCGTGCGATTTCAACACCCTTGCTAATACTCTCGCCTCTTCCAGCAAAGAGCAGTAAGTGTGTTCCCCTTCTTCATCAATAACAGCCACACGATCGGCAGGATGCCCAACCAGCTGTGACAGAAAAGGCATACGGCACTCCATCTTCAATGCGGTTGTTGTGTGCCAACCTGCTTTATGGAAAGTGGACGAAAGTATAGACCGGAAAGCTCACTAAGCCGCTTTCATTGCATAAATAGCTCAGAAAAACCCAAACATTTGTTTTGTAATAAATACTCAAATAAACAGGTATCGCTTGTCGGCTACTCGTTAGCCGTTCTTCCGCTATGGCAGCTTGATGATGGTCTTTGCAGGCGAGTCGGGTCCTTGCATATTTACCCGCCAATTATCAACACTGACTAACGCTAAGGGTTTAGGTACACTATGGGAGCTTATCTAACTCATGGCTATTTCGGCCTGAAATCCAGAAAGAGTGGCCGCAGCCTTGAGCGCGGTTCAGGACTGTCTTGATCCATTCATTTAAATAGCAGCACTATTCGCATAAATGGATCAAGGATTCTGACTCACTCTACTGAATCTCATACTCGAAAGCATAAGTAAGATAAACTCCAGGTTAACGCGCAATCAGACCCAGCAAGGATTTCATGCGTAACGACTACACAGCGGAAGCCATTGAGGTTCTCAGTGGCCTGGACCCGGTTCGCAAACGTCCGGGCATGTACACAGACACCACCCGTCCCAACCATCTGGCTCAGGAAATCATCGACAACAGTGTCGACGAGGCTTTGGCGGACTTTGCCAGCAAGATCAAGGTTATCCTGCACAAGGATAACTCGCTGGAAGTCATTGATGATGGCCGGGGGATGCCTACCGATATCCATCCGGAACACGGCATTACCGGGATAGAACTGATCCTGACCCGACTGCACGCCGGTGGTAAGTTCTCCAACAAGAACTACCAGTTCTCTGGTGGTTTGCACGGCGTAGGTGTCTCGGTGGTAAACGCCCTTTCAACACGCCTTGAAGTGACAGTTCGCAGGGATGCAAAAGTATCGCTGATTACCTTCAAGGACGGCTACAAAGATCAGGATCTGCACGAGATCGATACCTGCGGCCGTCGAAACACAGGCACCACCGTTCGTTTCTGGCCCGATGCCAGCTACTTTGACTCACCCAAATTCTCGGTGATCAAACTTAAGCACGTATTGCGCGCCAAAGCCGTTCTCTGCCCTGGCCTGAAAATTGAATTTATTGATCACCACACTGGTGATACCGATGAATGGTTTTATGAAGACGGTCTGACCGATTACCTGAAAGGTTCTACCCGCGAATACGAAACCCTGCCACAGGAGCCTTTCACTGGCTCATTAAAAGGTGAGAAAGAAGCAGTGGACTGGGCAGTACAGTGGCTGCCGGAAGGCGGAGAACTGCTGACCGAAAGTTACGTTAACCTGATCCCAACCCCTCTGGGTGGAACACACGTCAATGGTTTGAGAACAGGTCTGCTGGAAGCCATTCGGGAATTCTGTGAATTCCGTAACCTGCTCCCCAGAGGCATCAAGCTGGGCCCCGACGATATCTGGGAGAACTGTTCTTACGTGCTCTCAGCCAAACTGTCCGACCCACAATTCTCTGGTCAGACCAAAGAGCGTTTATCTTCCAGAGAATGTGCGGCCTTCGTTTCCGGTGTCGCTAAAGACGCTTTCAGCCTTTGGCTGAACCAGCATACGGCTGAGGGAGAACAGTTGGCAGAACTGTGCATCAATAACGCACAGAAGCGGATGCGCAAGTCTAAAAAAGTCGCTCGTAAAAAAGTGACTCAGGGACCTGCCCTGCCCGGAAAACTGGCTGACTGCTCCAGCCAGGATTTGAACTATACCGAACTGTTTCTGGTAGAGGGTGACTCGGCGGGGGGTTCTGCAAAACAGGCCCGTGACCGTGAATATCAAGCCATTTTGCCCCTGCGCGGTAAAATCCTGAACACCTGGGAAGTCGACTCCAGCGAAGTTCTGGCCTCCCGTGAAATTCACGATATCTCCGTCGCTTTAGGTGTTGACCCCGGCTCAGATAAAATCGATGGTCTGCGTTATGGCAAAATATGTATTCTTGCCGACGCCGACTCCGACGGTTTACACATTGCTACTCTGCTTTGCGCATTGTTCGTTCAACACTTCAGGCCTCTGGTGGAACAGGGACATATCTATGTAGCTATGCCTCCTCTGTACCGAATCGATGTCGCCAAGGAAGTTTTCTACGCTTTGGATGAAGCAGAAAAGGAAGGCGTTCTGGAACGTATCAGAGCCGAAAAGAAACGTGGCAAGGTCAACGTGCAGCGCTTCAAGGGACTGGGTGAAATGAACCCGCTCCAGCTCCGTGAAACCACTATGTCTTCTGATACCCGTCGCCTTGTTCAATTGACACTGGAAGACTTTGAGTTAACCAGTGAATACATGGACATGCTCCTGGCCAAAAAGCGCAGTGGAGATCGTAAAACCTGGCTGGAATCTAAAGGGGATCTGGTGGAGATTTCCTGATACTGGCTTTAATGAGATCATTCTCTGGGCCTTAAGTCCCGCTTAACGATCTGAAGAAGTAAGACAGAATGAACTGAAAGGAGCGCCCTCTGTGCTGTTCAGGCAAAATACCTGTGTTAATAACAATGCACTTGCAAGGTGCTACACAGGGACG
>NZ_JBPCXO010000052.1:0-8910 GCF_051008435.1 Endozoicomonas sp.
ATGGCTGGTCAGTGTCGAAATGGCATCAAGAAATGCTTTGAAGAGAGCATATTGCATAACAGCATCCCTAAAAGTAGGTGACTGCTGCATTATAGTTCAAACAACAGATAAGACGAACTTAGCCGGCTATAAGCTATTTTGTTTACTGCCCTGAATAGGCCGCGTGTGAGTTATTTGCATTTTTGGCACCTTCTTCAATAATACTGTATAAAATAACAGTTGTTGAGTTTGTCATGCCTTCTCCTTTTATGACTGAAGTACGGAACACCCTGAGAGTGAAGCGCTATAGCTATAACACTGAACAGTCGTATTGTTATTGGATTAAGTACTTCATTCGCTATCATCACTTGAAGCACCCACAGGATTTAGGGCCTGATCACGTCAGGCAGTTTTTGACTTATCTTGCCGTTCAGCGCCGGGTTGCAAGCTCAACGCAAAACCAGGCTTTGAATGCTCTGAACTTTTTATACACGCAAGTTTTAGGCAGACCCTTGGGAGATGTCAGCAATCGGGTCAGGGCTAAGAATGCCACCAAAATTCCTGTGGTGTTTGAACGGCATGAAGTAAATGCTATTTTCTCAGCGATCAGCTCTGCACATAAGTTACCGGTTCAGCTGATGTATGGCTCAGGGCTTCGGATAACGGAATGTCTTCGCTTGCGTATTAAGAATATTGATTTCAATCGCAAGGCGATTCTTGTTCGAAGTGGCAAAGGCAATAAAGACAGGGTAACCATCTTGCCTGATCCGCTTATTACTGTCCTTCAGGCTCGAATAAGCGAAGTTCGTTTTCTCCATGCTGCAGATACAGAAGCCGGTTTTGGTGAAGTTTGGATGCCGGATGCCCTTGCTAAAAAATACCCATCTGAGGCAAAAAGCCTGCATTGGCAGTATCTTTTTTGTTCCCACAAGCGTTCAATCGATCCCAGAGATGGCAGCGAACGACGCCATCATATCGATGACAGTACTTTGCAAAGAGCGGTAAAACGAGCCATTGAGTTATCGGGTATACAAAAAAAGGGAAGCTGCCATACTTTCAGGCATTCTTTTGCCACTCATTTGCTGGATGATGGTTACGATATACGAACGGTTCAGGAGCTTCTTGGGCACAAGGACTTAAAGACAACCCAGATCTACACTCATGTGTTAAACCGTGGTGGTCATGCAGTTAAGAGCCCTTTGTGCAAGATATAAGAGGCACGCTACCGCCCGAGGAGTGTTAACTGTCTAAGCAGCTGACGAGCACTAATCCCTTGGCTCAATAGCTTCCTGTTTGTTTAACTGCATTTTATTGAGCGACATTGTGCCACTATATGACACGAAAGGATAGGTATTGGTACGTAGCTGTAAAACAAAAAAACCGGTGTACTCCTGAGAGTATCACCGGTTTTTTGTCAGGGATGCCCACGCATCCCTAAGCAACATCGCTTTAGACCGATGGATTAACCACCAAAGTCGTCCAGCAGAATGTTTTCATGCTCAACACCCTGGTCTTCCAGCATCTTGATCACCGCAGCGTTCATCATGGGAGGTCCACACATGTAGAACTCGCAGTCTTCAGGTGCAGCGTGCTCCTTCAGGTAGTTGTCGAACAATACCTGGTGGATGAAGCCAGTCTTACCTTCCCAGTTATCTTCTGGCTGTGGATCAGACAGCGCCAGATGCCAGGAAAAGTTAGGATTGTCTTCTGCCAGCTTGTCGAACTCTTCTACGTAGAAGGCTTCACGCAAAGAACGTGCACCGTACCAGAAAGAGATCTTGCGGGTTGAAGAAATACGCTTCAGCTGGTCAAAGATATGGGAACGCATAGGCGCCATACCTGCACCACCGCCTACGAAGACCATTTCGTTTTCGGTTTCTTTCGCGAAGAATTCACCGAAGGGTCCGTAAACGGTCATCTTGTCACCTGGCTGCAGGTTAAAGACATAGGAAGACATCTTACCTGGAGCAAAGTCAGTACCCGGAGGTGGTGAAGCAATACGAATATTGAACTTCAGGATACCTTCTTCTTCAGGGTAGTTAGCCATGGAGTAAGCACGGATGGTCTCTTCATTCACCTTGGAAGTGAACTTCCACTGGTCAAATTTGTCCCAATCACCACGGTACTCATCTTGAATGATGAAGTTCTTATACTCAACAGTGTGAGCAGGCGCTTCAAGCTGAACGTAACCACCGGCACGGAAGTTAACGTTTTCGCCTTCAGGCAGTTTCAGAACCAGCTCTTTGATGAAGGTGGCAACGTTGTCGTTAGAAACAACTTCACATTCCCACTTTTTAACACCGAAGAGTTCTTCTTCAACTTCAATTTCCATGTCCTGCTTAACGTTCACCTGGCAGGACAGGCGCCAGCCTTCCTTTTCTTCACGCTTGGTGAAGTGGGAACGTTCGGTAGGCAGCATCTCACCGCCACCATCCAGCACTTTACACTTGCACTGTGCACAGGTACCGCCACCACCACAGGCAGAGGGCAGGAAGACACCAGCGCCAGACAGAGTTGTCAGGAGCTTGCCGCCGGCAGAGGTTGTCACTGCCTTTTCGGGGTCTTCGTTGATGTTGATAGTCACATCACCGGTGCTAACCAGTCGTGAGCGAGCTGCCAGAATTACCGCTACGAGCGTCAGCACGATAACGGTAAACATGACTACGCCCAATACGATTGTAGAATCCATATTTACACGATCTCCTTACAGCTGTACGCCGGAGAATGACAGGAAGCCCAGTGACATCAAACCTACGGTAATGAAGGTGATGCCCAGACCCTGCAGGCCCGGAGGTACGTCACTGTACTTCAGCTTTTCACGGATACCAGCCAGGGCGGCAATTGCCAAAGCCCAGCCAACACCAGCACCCAAACCATATACCGTAGACTCGCCCAGGCTATAGTCACGCTCTACCATGAACAGAGAAGCACCCATGATGGCGCAGTTCACGGTAATCAGCGGAAGGAATACACCCAGCGCGTTGTAGAGAGACGGTACAAATTTGTCCAGAAACATTTCCAGAATCTGAACCAGGGCTGCGATAACACCGATGTAGGTGATCAGACCCAGGAAGCTCAGATCGATACCGGCTGCCAGCGCACTATCTTTCAGAATGTTCTGATAGATCAGGTTGTTAATGGGCACAGTAATAGCCAGTACCGCCACCACTGCAACACCCAGACCCAGAGCTGTTTTAACCTGCTTGGACACCGCCAGGAAGGTACACATACCCAGGAAGAAAGCCAATGCCATGTTTTCCACGAACACTGCTTTCACAAAAAGTGAGATGAAATGTTCCATGGCTTAGTGGGCCTCGCTGAACTTGGTGTTGGGAGCCATCTTGAACTCGTTGTCTTCAACCTGGTCCGGCTTGCGACTGCGAATCACCCAGATCAGCAGACCGATCAGGAAGAACGCACTGGGAGCCAGCAGCATCAGGCCGTTAGGCTGATACCAGCCACCGTTGTTGACGGTCTTCAAGATTTCAACACCGAACAGATTACCGGCACCGAACAGCTCACGGAAGAAGGCAACAATCAGCAGAACCGCACCGTATCCAAGACCGTTACCAATACCGTCCAGGAAGGACAGTTTGGGACCGTTCTTCATAGCGAAGGCTTCGGCACGACCCATTACGATACAGTTGGTGATGATCAGACCTACGAATACAGACAGCTGTTTGGAGATGTCGTACGCGTAAGCTTTCAGAATCTGATCCACCACGATTACCAGAGAAGCAATAACGGTCATCTGACAGATGATTCGAATGCTGTTAGGAATGTGGTTACGAATCAGGGATACGGCCAGGTTGGAACAGGCTGTTACGCCAATTACCGCCATGGCCATAACCAGGCTGACCTGCATGCTGGTGGTCACCGCCAGTGCCGAACAGATACCCAGGATCTGAAGGGTGATGGGGTTGTTGTTAACGACCGGTTCCAGCAGGATATCTTTAGTCTTCTCAGACATTATGCATCCCCCGCTTTCAGGTTAGTAAGGAACGGTTTGAAGCCTTCGTTACCCATCCAGAAATGAATCAGGTTGGTAACACCGTTACTGGTCAGTGTTGCACCGGAAAGACCATCGACTTTATAAAGGGACTTGGGATCAGCACCGCCTTTTACCAGGCCGGCTTCCACTACACCTTTATTGTCGTAGACCTTCTTGCCAGGCCACTTGGCCTTCCAGAGTGGGTTGTCTACTTCGCCACCCAGTCCTGGAGTTTCCTTCTGATCATAGAAACCGAAACCCTTAACGGTGTTCAGGTCGCTATCCAGAGCCATAAAGCCGTACATGGTTGACCACAGACCATAGCCGTGTACTGGCAGAATGATGGTTTCCAGCTTGCCATTTTTCTCAATGACATAAACCTTGGCAACATCCGCCTGACGCTTGATGCTGGCAATGTCCTGAGAACCTTTCAAGGCACGGGACTCATCAGGAATCTTGGCAGCCACACGCTGGTCGTAGTTTTCAGGGGTCTGACCTTCCGGGGTCTTCTCGATGAACTTGCCAGTCTTGAGGTCTACCAGACGAGGCTGAATCTGTTTGTAGAGGTCAGCCACTTCGCTGTTGCTCAGAGCCTTGGCGTCTTTGGTCAGACCAGAGATGCTGAGAATGTTTCGCTGAACGTCCAGCTCGACATTTTCAGTCTGCAGCGGCTTCAGGAAAACAGCTGCAGCAGACACCACTACAGAACACACCAGAGAGAGCAGAATCGTTACAAATAACGTCTTCTTAATACTATCGTTACCCATCAGGCACGAGCCTCCCTACGCTTGATGTTGGCTTCAACCACAAAGTGGTCAATCAGCGGCGCAAACAGGTTGGCGAACAGAATTGCCAGCATCATACCTTCCGGATAAGCCGGGTTGACGGTACGAATCAGGATTACCATAACACCAATCAGAATCCCGTAATACCAGCGACCGGTATCGGTCATGGAAGCTGATACAGGGTCGGTTGTCATAAAGATCAGGCCGAAAGCAAAGCCGCCCATCACCATATGCCAATACCATGGAGTACTGAACATCATGTTGGTCTCAGAATCAATCATGTTGAACAGGGTTGCAGTAGCGATCATGCCGAGCATGGTGCCCGCAACAATTCTCCAGGAAGCAATACGGGTCGCCAGCAACACAGCACCACCAATGAAGATGGCCAGAGTTGAGGTTTCGCCTACAGAGCCCTGAATAGTACCCAGGAATGCGTCGAACCAGGTGATGCCATTGGACACTACCTGATCAATGCCACCCTGCTGTGCCAGACTCAGTGCGGTTGCACCGGAAAAACCGTCTACAGCGGTCCAAACCAGGTCACCAGAGATCTGTGCCGGGTAAGCAAAGAACAGGAACGCACGACCTGTCAGGGCCGGGTTCAGGAAGTTCTTGCCAGTACCACCAAATACTTCCTTACCGATAACAACACCGAAGGAAATACCCAGAGCTACCTGCCACAGTGGAATGCTGGGGGGAACGATGAGAGCGAAGAGTACAGAAGTTACAAAGAAGCCTTCGTTAACTTCGTGACCACGTACTACGGCAAACAGCACTTCCCAGAAGCCACCGACAAAGAATGTCACGGCATAAATAGGCAGGAAGAAAACAGCGCCATAAATAAAGTTATCCCAAAGGCTCGCAGGATCGTGACCGGCCAGAAGGCTGATCAGGGCACCGTGCCAGTCAGAAGGAGCAGCCAGTCCACCAGCAATAGCGGTGTTAGCCTGAAAGCCGACATTCCACATGCCAAAGAACATGGCCGGGAATGTGCAAAGCCAGACCATACCCATCATACGCTTCAGATCGATCGCGTCGCGAACGTGAGCTGTGTTGTGCGTCTTGTTGGGGGGTGTATAAAGCAGAGTGTCTACTGCTTCAAACAGTGCATACCACTTCTCGTGCTTGCCACCTTTGATAAAGTGGGGCTCGAGCGTGTCGAGGAGTTTTCTCAAAGCCATGATCTGTTAGCCCTCCAGCTCGATACGGGTGAGGTTGTCGCGCAGGATGGGACCGTACTCGTACTTACCGGCACACACATAAGTGCACAGTGCCAGATCGTCTTCTTCCAGTTCCAGAGCACCCAGCTTCTGGGCCATTTCCGTATCACCTACCACAATTGCACGCAGCAACTGAGTGGCCAGAATGTCCAGAGGCATGACCGTTTCATACTGACCCACAGGTACCATGGCACGCTCACCACCATTGGTGGTTGTGGTGAAGTTGAACAGTTTGCTTCTGCTCAGACCCGATGTCAGCACGTTCAGAACAGAATGACGGTTCACGGTGGGGTTTACCCAGCCCATAAACAGACGTTCATTGCCTTCTTCCAGAACGGAAACCTGTGTTTGATAACGTCCCAGAAATGCGAAGGAGCCTTTTGCAATACGGCCACCAAACACAGAACCGGAGATAATACGGTTATCACCTTCTTTCAGTTCACCTGCTGTCAGCTCATCGGTGTTGGCACCCACACGGGTACGTACCAGGCGCGGCTTCTCAACCTGAGGACCCGCCAGAGAAACAACACGATCGGTGAACAGTTTGCCGGTTGTGAACAGTTTGCCTACTGCAATCACATCCTGATAGTTGATCTGCCAAACCGTTTTACTGGCATTGACTGGATCCAGGAAATGGATATGAGTACTTGGCTGACCCGCCGGATGAGGACCATCGAATTCTTCTGCAGTCGCGATGCCAGCAGGAATGCGGGCGCCCGGTGCTTTACAGAGGAAAATTTTACCGCCGCTCAGTTTGCCCAGGATACTGATACCCTGTTCAAACGCTTCAGCATGCTCACTGATAATGACTTCAGGATTTGCTGCCAGCGGGTTGGTATCAATGGCTGTCACAAAGATTGAGCTTGGGCGGGAGCCCAGGGCAGGAACCTTGCTGAATGGACGCGTGCGCAGGGCTGCCCACAATCCAGATTCGTTCAGCTGTGTTTCTACCTGCTCAGCGGTCAGAGCAGACAACGCTTCAGGTTTGTGTTCAGTAAAAGCCACTTCGTCGTCACCATCGACATCAATGACAACGGACTGTAGAACACGTTTCTCACCACGATTAATCGCAGCAACAACACCGGCAGCTGGCGCGGTATAGCGCACGCCCGGTGTTTTCTTGTCGATAAAGAGCTCTTGCCCTTTCTTAACTCGATCCCCGACAGCGACGGCCATAGTAGGTTTCATTCCTACATAGTCAAAGCCAATCACGGCGACAGAGCGAACTGCTCGGCCATCCGATATGCTTTGTTCAGGCGCCCCTGTAATCGGAAGATCCAGCCCCTGTTTGATTTTGATCATACCTTTCGCCTAATCAATCAATTTTCAGGTCCGGAATAAACCCGCCTCTCCGGTGATAACCGACAACTGACCAATACAACGCTGAATATCCAGCTTTTTTTCCAACAGGAAGTCAGAACTAAAGCTATGATCTTTGCTTCAATCGAATGCACAGCAAAAAGACCGCACTCCCCTGGAATGAGTCCTGTTTGTCGATTTTCTGATTCAAGCAAACTGACGGTAAACGTCCTCAAGCCCCATACTGCCTAGTTGAGACTCGAGTGCAATCGCACATCAATCCATCGTTATGTGGCCGCAACGGCTCACCATAGAAAAAATGGTGGCGCAATTATAAAGACAGTCTCTTGGATATGCTATAGGCGAATGATTGCGGAATTCCTTAATATTGAAAGCAGTTACCATTATATTGAAGGCAGTTATTGGTCATCAATCGTTATCGACAATTTTAAAAACTGGTCGAATGGTCAGGTGACTGCATTTTCAGCCATTTTCCGTGCTCAAAGCCGTATCGATTTCAAGCATGGCTCTGTTGACTTTATCAATAACTCGACAGGCACAAACTGCTTAAAGGATGAATAATTATGAAGTGCATGATCCATCAGAATGATGGATCATGGTGATGGGTTTTCAGCAGGCAGCAGCCTTGGGGAAAAGTCGAAAAAAGTTTTCGCCGGTGATGTCAGCCAGCTCTTCTGTAGTAATACCTTTTAATTCAGCCACACACTTTGCCACATCAGGCAAATAGCGTGGCTCATTGGGCTTACCGCGATGAGGTACCGGCGCAAGATAAGGGGAGTCCGTTTCAATCAGCAGGCGATCCAATGGAATTTTCTTAACGACCTCTCTTAACTCAGTCGCATTCCTGAACGTAACGATACCTGAAATCGAGATGAAGTAGTTCAAGTCCATTGCTTCGCGCGCCATCTCCCAGCTTTCTGTAAAACAGTGCAATACACCGCCCTTCTCCAAATCACCGTGCTGACGTATCAGATCGAGAGTATCTTCTCTGGCATCCCGGGTGTGAACAATAATAGGCAGTTGCGATTGTGTCGCAGCCTGCAAATGAATTCTGAATCGTTCCTGCTGCAGCGCTTTATTATCGGGCGAGTAGTAATAATCAAGACCACTCTCACCAATAGCAATCACTCTCGGGTGCTTGGCGTAACCTAAAAGTGTTTGTAAATCCGGCTCTGCTGCATCCTTTTCCAGAGGATGTATCCCAACTGACGCGTAAACGTCCTGATAGGTATCAGCCAGATCAATCACAGCATCTGCATGCTCAAGATCAATACCCACACAAAGCACTCTTTCAACACCCGCTTGTCGGGCTGCATTGAGTGCTTTTTCCAGGTCACCGTCATAGCAGTCGAGCTTGAGACGATCGAGGTGGCAATGAGAATCAATCAGCATGTTAAGTCGTAATAAATTCGATAGTGTTTAGAAAAGTAGCCTTTCATCATACCCCATCCATTATCACGTTACCTTAGTGCCTTCCTTATAAAGTTTGATAGGACTTACGCATTGACAGCGTGTTCCGAAATTTGATAATTGACCCAAATGATTGTTTATCAGGGATGAAAGTGAGAAGTACTACTCGCCCGACTACCGCACGATGCACCCTTTCACAATACAT
>NZ_JBPCXO010000053.1:0-1084 GCF_051008435.1 Endozoicomonas sp.
GTGGCAACCCCATGAAAGATCCCTGAGATCCAGCCCTTAAGGTGACTGTGATAAGCGTTCACATGTTGAATATGAAAAATATCATCAAGTACTTTTTGCCCTTCTGAACTGACCAGTTCTTTGAAAGTGAACCCCAGCTTTCTGGCCAGTTTCTCATGGGCAAGATGCGCGTCAGCACAAACCACAGCCTCTATAGAGATACGACCCTTGAGGTGCTGACAGAGTTGATCTCCACTGGTCGCTTCAAGTATGCCATCGACTGTTTGGGACTGGCGATCACGAGCCACCATTACGGGAAATTTGCGACAAGGGGTCTTTTTATCATTACCCCGTTTGCGGGAAGCCCTGGGCATACCGGATCGCTGGCCTTTGAACGATTCCCGAAACAGAGTTTCATCTAACTCGACAATGCCAGAGAGTTCTTCTGCCTGATCCTGTTCAATCACTTCCAGAAAACGATGTCTCCAACGAAAAGACGTTTTTAGCGTGATATCGCAATGCCTGGCTGCGGGCCTTAGTGTCATGGAGTGAGTCATGCTATCCAGATAATCAGCCCATTTTTCAGAGTGTCTGAGTCGAGCAAGCGGTGTGCCACTGAAAGCATTGAAAGTCTTCTCACAATGTTTACAGCGCGGCCATTGCGAATTCCCCAACGGCCGACCTCAAGGCTTTGGCAGTGCGGACAGTGAGGCTGCTCTGCGAAGCAGCCTTCAATGGATTGTTCAAGCTCATGGGAACGGTCGTGCTCGCAGTCCTCAAACAGAAGGCGGTGTAAGGTGTTTTTCTGTTGGCGAGTTAATGAAGAAGAGGCATTAATAAACTGTTTGAAGAGTGGATATTGCATAACCAGCTCCTCTGGAAGTAAAAGACTATGAGATTATAGTTCATGCAACCATTAAAGGTAACTTAGCCGTAGACACACATAACAAAAAATTCCAGCGGACTGCCTTCGGCAGCCGCTGAATTTGGCGTGTGTGCCGAGCATGGCACTTAACTAGAGAGGTGAAAGTCCTCTTACCAGGTATTCGCAGAGCCGAAGGTTAGCGAAAGGGCAAGGGCGTTGTCGTGAGGCAAGGTCTGAAGG
>NZ_JBPCXO010000054.1:0-7205 GCF_051008435.1 Endozoicomonas sp.
CGTCCCTGTGTAGCACCTTGCAAGTGCATTGTTATTAACACAGGTATTTTGCCTGAACAGCACAGAGGGCGCTCCTTTCAGTTCATTCTGTCTTACTTCTTCAGATCGTTAAGCGGGACTTAAGGACAGGGAGTGGTTAAATGTGGTTTGATCCTTTTCATGATTGAGCCTCCGGATCATGCAGAGTGCTGTTCAGTGGAGAGGGCTACGCAAAGTCTAGTTCAGATTGACTGAGTTTTGATAAACTCCACACAGTAATCATCGGTAATTCACTCTTTGCCCAGAGCAGTTTACAACCACTGGTGTTTAGTTAAGCAGGACATGCCTGCAATTTCTAGACACTCCATATTCGATAAGTACGTGCCACACCATGTAGAGATTCCACCGGCCAAGTGCCAGAGAAAGTAGCGCTTCAGGTAAGTTCCAGAGGGCAAGTGCATGCACTATATTTTTTGATAGCCGACCTTGTGTCGGTATTTATAAATCAGGCATCCCACAATTGTAGCAGCTGTGCCCAGCAAGACAGCTCCACCAGTAATGGCACCTGCGATAGGCGCTATCAGGCTATTGCCACAGCCATCCTTATCTGGTTTGGATTTACACCCAGGTATACAGCCTTTAGGGTTGCAGTCCTTACCCGATTCAGGGAATTCAGTGAGACCGCAGTTTGGATACCATCCATAGTCGCTGTAATAAAATTCGGAATAACAATCGGAGCACCAGACTTGGACAATGCCCCCACAAAAGTCATTTACATCACCATATATGTTCGATACTACTTCTATGTAGAATGGGCAGCGTTGATGTGAACAGGGATTAACGCATGTTCCATATACATTCAAAGAACCATAGTAGAGACAACAATCGGAAATTACGCTGTCCCTGCAATCAAAAAAATAGCTAATATTGGCCATATGACTAAGCAGGCTTAGATCACAGGTAGAATAATCATCCTGGTGAACAGTGGGTGTAAAAGCTCCTCTTCTTAAACACCTGTTGCCTGATACTATGCAAAACAGTTCTCCCTTAAGGTCAACAACAGCTCCATCTGGTATGCTATCATCCGTTTGCAGATATAGATGTGATTCATTCCAGTCATTGGGGTTGATTTCAAAAGTCTCCTTTACTGCAATAGTGCCTTTATCATCAAAGGAAAGGTAGTTAACCGTCAGTTCAGTTTTTCTTGCTACACCCCCAGTAAAAAAAGGGATACCTTTATAAATGGGAAGGTCTGAATCTCTTTCAAGAAAGAAATAATTCGACAGAGACCCTGAGCAACGATTTTCAGTTCTACCTACGATTCTTCCTATAACATGACCCTCTTCGTTCAGTGCCTCAAATTGCCGATCCATCAATGAAAGCATCTTTAAATAGCAGGCAGGCGAGGTCAGGATGACATTATTGGATAGAAGAAACCCCTGGCAAGGTTGCGACTTTTCAGCAATAAACACTGAAGGTGAAAAATACATCAACCTTCTTTGAATATCATCGTTACCTTCTTCAGCATGAAGCGAGTTGAAAAGGCTGGCCAAAAACCAAAGAACAAAAAGAACAAAAAGAACAAAAAGAACAAAAAGAACTGTGTTTTTAATCAATAAACGGCTACCCATAAATCACCCTGCACCTCTTGTTGGAGCATCTGCAGGCAGTGGCTTACTGGCACTGACACTGTAGTAGTGATGACTGTCTGGCTTGTAATAAAAATGCCAACGGGCAGCTAAAACAAGTCTTTAGAAGATTCTTTTTCATAACAAGCCTCCCTTAAGCCAAAAAAGGGAATATTGATTAATACTGGGGAGGAGCGTGTGTTGGTTGGTGTGAAATGATTGGTACGCTTTCGGAAGGATTAGAGTAACTATTTATCCAGTTAAACGCTGCCATGCTGGTAGAAATCGGGTATCCAACAAGACATGAGAGCATTCCAGTTAATGGGCACACAATAGTGCCTACTATAGCTGGCATGGCTGTGTTTACAGTGCAGTGGGAGCAATATTGCAAAGAAAGAATACCTGGCCAGTACACACCGGCAGACATACCAGCGGAGTGAGCCTTCAACCATGTAACCAGATAGAAAAGAGTAGTGGGTATGGCGATAGCGGCTACGCCCACCCCAGCGACAATTCCAATTTGAGCCGCTGTTGACAGACCTTCATCATCGTAATCATAATCGTCATTCAGCCCTCTTCCTCTTATAGCTCTCTCGACCAATGACTTACTGACTGTATAGCATTGGTTGCTACCATCAGACAGACAAACCAGCTGGCCTTTGGTGTCAAAGATTGGTGTACCGGCAGGCAGCTGAAGTTCTGAGGATACAGTAAATACCGATTCACTCCGGGTTGCGCCAGAGGCGAGTTTGACTGGTTGCTGAAACAGCTGATTATTTTTATCAACATTGTATGCGAATGCTTGTTCCGGGGCCGGTGGAGCATCATAAAGCATGGGATAGTGGCTTGGATTGACTCCTTCTGTATCCAAGGTGACTTGCAGGAGCATACTCTTTTCAGAAAGACTGCCAGGCTGTTCTGCGACAACACCTATTGGCTCGCCCGTTAAAGTATACATTTCAATGAGCTCATCACCAGAATCTTCCCTTACTTTCCTGGCGCATAATGGCGATGTAGCTATTAAATTTTCTGTTATTCGCACTCCGCGGCAAGGTGGCGCGTCTGGCTCAGGTGTATATTCCACAAGCGTTTCGTTAGAAGGCAGGGGCATTGCTGCTACATCGAGCGGAAGTAAAGGAAATAAAAGACCAAGGACAATTACTTTGTGCGGAACAGGGATCATTACAAAATACTACCAGAAGCGTGATAGACCCAGGCAAAGTGAGAGATTCCGGATCAAGTCGATCGGCACCTGTTGAGGAAGATCACGAAAAGTCTAGACCAGATTGCGTTCCTTAGCAATATACAATTTGCTAAACCTTTAATATGCGCCATGCCATAGTGACGCCAATGGAGATGATAATATGGCAACCAATGCCGAACGTAAAGAAAGCCGCTTGGTGGCGCGTCGTACATCCACCGGGATTCAGGAAATCATCCAGCGAGCCACCGAGATTTCAACCATTGGGCTGTTTGTTGACCCTATGAAACCCGATGTAGTTCCGTTTTATCAGCAGTATGGTTTTTACCGGCTGATCCGGGAGGATTCTGGGCGTATTGAGATGTGGTTGCTTGTGGCTACCTGCGCGCTGCGCGGAAGTGGCTGGTGTTTTACTCTGAGCTTTCCGGTTGGAGCAGTGAACTTGAGCAACTTTATCCGAAACATTATTGGATAACGCATGGATCATGTTTTCTTAGTTCAGCAGCTAGCTGAGGAGAGCCGTACTCTTTGGCCAAACTAAGTGGGCTGGTACCATCTTTGTTACGTTTGCTAACAAGAGCACCATGATGGATTAACATAAGAGCCGTTTCTAGTTTATCACCTCTAACCGCTTCATGCAGAGGTGTTTCTCCAACACTATTAACACAATTAACGTTCAAACCAAGGTTGATCAGTATACGTGCGATATCAGTCCTGCCATGTCTTGCAGCACAGTGTAAAGCTGTTGTTTTACTCTTGACGTAGAGGTCTGCTCCTCGATCAAGCAATGCATAAACTATTTCAATATGGCCGCCTTTTGCGGCTTCATGAAGAGCATTCCATGTGTTATCGTAGGCAGGGTTAACTTTTGCGCCCCTTTCAATTAATGCAATGACGGTCTCTTTTTGACCAGCTGAAGCAGCAAGTTCAAGAGCCGTGCCACCATGATCAGTGCGTTTATCTACAGGAAATTGATAGTTATTGATGTCCGCCCCTCCATTAAGAAGCTCTATAACAATTTCTGTATGACCATTTTCTGCGGCAATATGCAGTGCAGCACCATAATACTCAGCTAAAAACCACCTTGTATCTTCATAAATTCTATCCAGATCAACGCCAAGTCTAATCAGTACTCTAACTGTTTTAACATTTCCACCAGATGCGGCATAGTAAATAGCCCAACACCCTTTTTCGTCCTTGATGTTTAAATCTGCCCCCTTCCCAAACAAGGCTGCTACTGTATCCGCATGATTTCCTTTTACCGCAACTAGTACCGCTGTCTCTTGTTTTTTATTTCGCGCTTCCAGGGAGATACCAAATTCAATCAGTTGCAAGGCAGTGTCGGTATGCCCGTTTTCAGCGGCTAAATGCAGAAGTGTATTTCCACCAGTATCAGTAACATCAAGCCTCATACCTGCTTCAATGCAGGCTAACACAGTTATGGTGTCACCCTTAGAGGCTGCTTTTCTGAGCCTGTCATAGTCAGTGGGATCAATATCTGGAGAGGGGGCACCAGCCGAACCTTTATCAGCTGGAGACCTATCTTCCTCCGGATTCACTTTAGGTCGAACATTAATAACTTCTGGCTCATCGCCCCCCTCGACAACAATCCGGGGTGCCCTGACTCCCCTCAACTGATCAGTAGAAATAACCCCTCTGCAATGCGAACACAGATTATTGTGAGCCTCTACCCATTGCACAATGCAAGCTCTGTGAAATATCTGGTCACAACAAGGAGTTAATACGCAATTATCCTCCATAGAATCCATACAAATCGGACATTCCATATAAACTTTTGCCTCTGTAATTGCTTTGGCTGGCTGGGGAGCTGGTAGTACTGACGGCTCAGGCTGCACATGGGTAAATATTGGCTCCAGCAACTCCAGAATCTGCTTCAGCTTTTTATCTTTTTCAACATAGGAAGATAAACGGACGTAATCGTATAATTGATGCCAGTTAAGTTTACCAAACAGACTTTGGTCGATTAGCTCATTAGCAGCAACATCGGTTAAGCCATGTAAAAGCCATGGTAAAACAGTGCCGGGCATTATTTCCCGGTCAATTAAAATATCCAATGGGGTCTGACCGACCATATTGGTGGCGGATAGCGTGGAGGGAGTGATGGTTTCAGCGTTATGGGTAAAGATGGCCTCAATATCATTGGGTGAACATTCACGGGCAAGCCTGTGCAGCAGGTTTTCACCATGTTTATCGACCACCATACTTTGTTGGTCGGTGAAGATAATAATTTGTTGTGAGCTTTCTTTTTTACAAGGCAACTCTGACCCTGGCTGATCAAGATCGGCTTTGAAAGGTGCAGAATTAATGGCTAACGAACCCAGAGGCTCTAATAAATCGGAAGACTCCAGAACAGGCGCAGATGGTTCCACAACTGGCTCTATAAGCCCCGCCCGCTCCAACTCCCCTCTCACCCAATGAATTTGAGGCGTCATCACTCCATTTGCCATTGCTCTGTGAAATAATTCGGGCCATGCCATATTGGGGCTGTCATCAAAAACGGCTTTCAACCATCGCTTATGCTCAAGGTTCCCTTGATGCAACCAGGCAACAGCTGAGACAGGTCGGCTGTTTTGTAAAAGAGCCTGCAAAGCGGAAATACCCGCATGATTGGTTGTGATAGCAACCGACTGGTCAATATGGTGATAACGGCTGTCCAGCAGCGTTTTAATTAAAGAGGGTTCTCTTCTTGCAAACAGCAGATGAAGTGGAGTGTTGTCATCACTCGCTCTCCTTTTACTCAAAAGCCCGGAGTGCAGAAGCGTGGCGCAGTTGTCGATAAATAGATTAACGACCAGGGCGATCTCATTTGGCACTAACCTTCAAATAATTCCCTGAAGCAGCAGTGCTCTGTATTCATCATCCGCTGCTGCCATAATGCGTTTGTTCTTGATACCAAGCTTCAACGTAGTCTCCTGTTTCAACAAGTTCAGAGCTATTTGTCTAAATATCGCCATATTTTCTGGGCCAAAACCTTTCCTAATACGACATTCGTCTTCTCTAAAGCCGATATCGAGCACCCAGTGCAGGTTATTTTCCACCGACCAGTGAGATCGGACTGAATCCATGAATTTTTTTGCATCGGTTGTCAGACTGGAAATAAAGTATCGTCGTTCAATACTTACCTTCTCGCCTTCGTGACGCTCGCTTTCAACCACTCCGATCATAGCAAGATCCTTCCAGTCTTCACGCTGGGTAAGCCAATGAATATCAGTGCTAGCCCAGCAGCGACGTATTTCTATTCGTCCATGGCCTTTTTCTACCGTTTCATGAAAGCTTGCGAGTTCAGGTAGCTTTTTCTTAGTTGCCAGATCATCAAGATAAAGCTTAATGTCATTGTGTAAGAGTTGTTGATTTCCTTTGACCGCCAGAAGGTAATGTGCATTTTTTTCTCTGATTTTTTCAGCGATAGCTTTCTGGCAGCCCATGGCGTCTATGCTGACGATACAACCACTGACTTCCAGCATGTCGAGCAAAGCAGGAATGGCTGTAATTTCATTCGATTTAGCCGCAGCCTTAAGCTGTCCAAGTACCATGCCTGTCTGGTTAGCCCATGCGTTAACCATATGAATGGCGGCCTTATTATCACCTTTATCGTATGAACGCCGTAGTGTTTTTCCATCAATCGCAACGACTTCACCATAAGTACGCTCAGCAATTTGTTTAACCCAATTTATAAAGCATTCGCGGAACTCATCGGGGTCAAGTCTTTCAAAGACCCGAATAAATGTATGGTGTGATGGAACGCCATGAGGCATAGGGATGAAGAGCTTTAACCAGGATTTCTTTTTCTTGGCAAGCTCAGACACCATTTTCCAGTCATCAGCTCCGCACGTAATCATACAGACGGCTATAAAAACCAGGTTCGGCAGAGGGTGTCGATGATTATCTGCACGAATTTCGGTCAGTTCTGAACAAACATCCAAGAGGGGCATTCGTGGCATCCTTAGTCGTGGAGTTAAGAATGCCATGCTTTAAAAATTGTTTTATTGTCACAGGACAAAGTGGTTAGTGCCAAATGAGATCGCCCTGCTTGCACTCGGGAGACCTATTGCTCTGGTGTGACGGGATTATTCTGTCTGCGGAAAACAAAGTCAGTCTATTACTCTGCCCTTAGGTTTTTTTTGGGCATATTACCTTTAAAACAGATGCTTTTTAGAATAAGGAAAAACGACCTGACCGCTTCTCAGAAAAATCCGACAAAACTATGCGTCGAAAGGTTTTCTATCTGAACTTTGAAATTCCTATACATACTTGACATCCTCCCCGCCCTAAAGGACGGGGATTCCTACAGCTAGACGGTCATGCCCGACCGCAAGAATGTTTCTTGCTGCGTTTACGTCACGCAGATGTTCAGCTCCGCACTCTGAACAGACCCA
>NZ_JBPCXO010000055.1:0-8316 GCF_051008435.1 Endozoicomonas sp.
CTGATTTGGCCATTTTTTATGATTCTTTTCGTTGAATAGCTCGCTATTCGCCTCAAATAATCATAAAAACTGTCTCAAACCGGACTTTTCCTCGCTACGGTCGGCTAAGTCCGACAGACTCCTAGAAGATTTTCGGGGACAGTGTATGGTCAGATTTTCGATGACCTTGTTCAATAATGATATCGGATGCACGCTCAGGCATGCTGTAAAGGTCTTCAGAGTGACTGAAAGCGATGGCATTATTTTGCCATTCCTGCCATTTATACGATAACAGCATTTCCCCGGTTTGTTGGTTAAGACTGTCCTGACTGAACGGGCTTGTTACAACGGTGCCTGCATTAGCATCACTGATGTAGTGTGCGTAGCCACAGACATCCGTGGTGAGCACGGGTAAGCCTGCCACCAGGGCTTCCAGAAGTACGGTTCCGGTATTTTCGTTATAGGCTGGATGAATAAGCAAGTCAGCACCTAACAGAAACCGTGGAACGTCGTCTCGTCCGGCAAAGAATTGCAGTTGGTTCTCAATGCCGAGTTGTCTGGCCAGCGAGGCAAAAGGCTTTTGCTTATCCTGGCCGATCACAAAGAAGCGAGTTTTTTGCTTCAGAGTGTCAGGTAGTGAGGCTACAGCTTTAATAGCTCGGTCCAAACCTTTGGTTCGAAAGCCTGAGCCCACCATCAGGATCAGTTTATCCTCATTAGTGAGTCCAAACTCCTTTCGGAAGTCTATTCGAATGGCGTCGGCATTTTCGGGTCGGCATCGATCTTTTGAAATACCGGGAGGCAGTAAGTGTATGCGTTCATCCGGCGTATGGTAATACTGTTGGAAAACAGGTTTTTGCAAGGCTGATATCAGTAGGGAAACTGTGTGGCTTTGTTGCGAGAAAACCGCCTCTTCAAATCCTTTGTAATAACGAAAGCGAGATGTCAGTCGATACCACCAACCCTTTGATTGTGCTTTATCCAGATAACAGGTATCAGCGGCATAATACACATCCAGCCCTGACATTTTATTAAATCCGACCAGAGTGACTTCTGGCTGATTGGCTAGTGCTTTGCTGATCTGTTCTTGAAAGTTCAGCATCCTAACGTGGTTTGAGCTGCCACTGACGTTTAAAAACCGGATGTCGAAGTCATCAGGTTGTTCACCCTGCCAGCTGGTAGTGAAAACAAGAATCTTATGACCTCTTTTTTGACATTCGAGCGCAATTCTCAAAAAGTCTCTTTGCAGCCCCCCAAAAGGAAAGTATTTATAGAGGGCGAAAGCCAGAGTCATGAAGACCTCTCCTGAAGAAGCTTCTCAAGATAGGGCCAGACGTAGTCCGGTGTCATGGGGGTGAAAATCTCCGGGTCTGCTTTAGGGAGCTGACTTTTCGGGCATTGGTCCACGGTCAGATGTATCTGAGAGCTTCCATAGGCTCCTACCAAGTCTGGGCTGGTGGGAGCGTAAAGAGAAATGGCGGGTGTTTCCAGAGCAGCTGTTAAATGACCTAAGCCAGTATCGACAGCAACTGCTGCTTTGGCATTGGCTATGACCCCCGCAATACCTGCCAGGCTGAGTCGTGGCAGTACTTCAATGTTGTCTGAACTTTTAGCAATGCAATTAGCACGCTCTTTTTCTTTTTCACTGCCCCATGGAATGACAATATGAGCCCCTGCGGCCTGAACCTTCTGGGCGAGTTTGCACCAGTACGCTTCTGGCCAGTGTTTGGTTGGCCATGTTGTGCCATGGATAAATACGACATAGGGCTTATTGTTGACCAGATCGTCATCGAATCTGGACTGGTCCAGTAGAAACTGTCCCGGCTGCTCTGGCAGTTGGTAGTCCAGAGCTTTGGCAAAGAGTTGTCGTACACGCTCTACTGCGTGTTGTCCCCAATGAACCGTTTTTGGGTAATCATAAAATTTTGCCGCAACAGGCTCACGGGCTGAGTTTCTATCCAGTCCGTATTTTGGGCCTTTTGCCATGCGGGTTATCAAAGCACTTTTCAGCAAACCTTGTGCATCAATGACCGCATCGTATTCCCGGGCTTTCAGATCTTTCCGGAATCGACGCCATTCCCCAGAGCGCACAGTGCTCAGAATTGACTTTCGCCATCTTCGTACAGCAACAGGTATGACTTTATCAACAGCAGGGTGCCAGCGTGGGATTTCTGCAAACCCTTCTTCTACTACCCAGTCAAAGCGAATGCCCGGGATAGCTGCAGCTGCATCGGTGAGTGCAGGAAGCGTGTGAATCACATCGCCCATGGAAGTGGTTTTAACAATAAGCACTCTCAACCCTGAATCTCCAGAGTCTGTTCGCCAGACAATCTTTCCAGGGCACTCAGAACCATTTCGGGTCCCAGTTTCTTCATACAGTTAAGGTGTTCCAATGGGCATTCACGTTTGAAGCAAGGACTGCACTCTAGTCCCAGCCAGAGCGTTTCGCTGTTGTCATTCATGGGAGGCGTATGAGCTGCTGTGGTTGAGCCATAAACGGCAACCAGTGGTCTGGAAAGTGCAGCAGCAATGTGCATGAGGCCTGAGTCGTTTGAAACCACTGCATTGACCAGAGACATCAGGTCAACGGCGTCAGCTAATGTGGTTTGTCCTGCCAGATTAAAACAACGTTCCTGCAGGTTTCTGGGCAAATAGCCCATAATTTCATTGGTTACCGCACGGTCTTTTTCGGACCCAAACAGCCAGATTTGCCAGCCTTTCTGAACCATCGTCAAAGCTACTTCGCCATAATAACCGGCAGGCCATTGTTTAGATGGTCCAAACTCAGCACCAGGACAAAGGGCGAGGATGGGCAAATCTCTAGAGAGCTGATAGCGGTGTAATGCTGAGGCAACATTATGGCTTTCAACACTTAAAGCCGGTTTGGGAAGAGGAGCAGGCAGTGGTGACTTGTCCGGATAGGCCAGCGCAACAAAGCGCTCAACCATCAGAGGGTATTGTTCTTTATCCAGCACTCTTAAGTCGTTGAGCAGACCGTACCTCATTTCTCCCCGCCAGCCCGTTCTGACTGGAATGCCAGCAAGAAATGGAATCAGGGCAGACTTCAGTGAGTTAGGCAGAAGAATGGCTTGGTTATACCCTTGAGCTTTCAGGTTTTTGGCTATTTTACTGCGCACACCAAGGTTTAAGCTGCCATGTCCTACCGGCATATCTATGCCGTTTCGAACTTCAGGCATCCGCTCAATGATGGGGCGGCTCCAAGCGGGTGCCAGTACGTCTATGACAGCCTCTGGATGTTGTCGTTTCAGGGTAATGAACAGGGGTTGAGCCATTACCATATCCCCCACCCAGGAGGGACCGACAATCAAATACTTCACGTTGCAGCAGTTCCTGTTTCCAGAAATCGGTTCGGAGCCGATTGCTTGTATTTGGGCACGCTACCGCCCTCAGTGAGAGCGTGGCAGTCACCGATGGCAGAATCAAAAAGACTGGACAGAATCCAGCTTCAAGTTTGGGCAGGTCCCTGAATGCAAGAAATACAGGGGTAGTGCGCCATATAAAATCCCTGAACACAGCTCCACGGCTCGGGCCTCATGTTTCGCTCTAACTCCTACATCCTGTAGTCGTGTGCTTCAGGGATACATAACGTCCGTGTAAATAAAAAGTGGCGCAGATTATACGCCACTTTGTTTATCAATAACTCAGTAATTGTTACAACATACCGAATGAAGGCTGGGAGCCTGACCGAGAATAGCGGTTGAGATTACTTTTCATACAAGAGTCAGTAGAACGAAGCCGTTCTTTCTGGATTTTAGGCCGACCTGCCTATTCTCGGTCAGGCTCCTGATGATTTACCTCACATGAGCCAGCCATTCAGGGTAGGTTTCACGCTTGCCAGTCACCTGATCAAAATACATGGTTTGCAGTTGTTCAGTGATTGGACCGCGCTGACCACTGCCAATGGTGCGACCATCGTGCTCGCGAATGGGTAGTACTTCAGCGGCAGTACCCGTGAAGAAAGCTTCTTTGGCAATATAGACTTCGTCACGGGTAATACGCTTTTCCCTGACTTCCAGCCCCAGGTCCTGGGCAAACCGGATAATGGTGTCACGGGTGATACCTTCCAGGCAGGAGGTCAGTTCAGGGGTGTAGAGAATGCCATCTTCCTTCACAATGAAGACGTTCTCACCACTGCCTTCTGCCACGTAACCCTCATTATCCAGCAGCAGCGCTTCTTCACAGCCACTGTCCAGAGCTTCTCTGAGTGCCAGCATGGAGTTCATATAGTTACCATTGGCCTTTGCCTTGCACATGGTAATGTTGACATGGTGACGGGTATAGGAAGAGGTGCGAATCTTGATGCCTTTCTCTTTGGCATCAGGGTCCATGTAAGAAGGCCAGTCCCATGCAGCAATGATGCAGTGAACTTTCAGCCCTTCTGCACGTAACCCCATGCCTTCAGAACCCAGGAAGCACATTGGGCGGAGGTAGGCGCTGTCCAGGCCATTTTCACGTACTACCATCTTCTGAGCTTCGATTAACTCTTCACGGGAGTACGGAATGGTCATCCCCAGAATATGAGCACTTCTGAACAGTCGGTCAGTGTGTTCTTCCAGGCGGAAAATAGCGGGACCTGCGTCTGTGTGGTAGGCACGGACACCTTCAAAGACGCCCATGCCGTAATGCAGGGTATGGGTCAGAACATGGGTTTGTGCTTCTCGCCATGGAACCAGTTTGCCATCAAACCAAATAACGCCATCTCTATCGGCGAAAGACATGCGAAAACTCCCGGTGCAATCCAGTTATTTTAACCATAAGAATGCTGCAATTTTCATTGTCGAAGGGGGCAGCTTTGTTTTCTCATGGCAGTATTTTGATCTTTCTGAAGACCCTTTTTAATATGAAAGTTCATTTCGCCCTTTGGACGGTGAAATGATTTTCTTTGCTCATGGTTGCTTGGGACACCAGTTCAAATGATGTCCCGAAACCATCCTGACTTATTTTCAGAAGCCAGATAGAGCATAGCCAATGAGGCGCTCCCAGACTTCAGGGGTATGATTACGCAACCAGGCGGGTCTCAGGCCTGGTCGGCAGGCCACTGTGGATAGGGTGGCCATGATTCTGTCTGCTGTCTATGGGCTGTTGGCACTTCGGTTGTCTGCAGGCAGATGGGTATTGGATCATACTTTGCTACTGATTCCAAACGGCTGCGCGGGCATTTACCTCTAGTGAAGATCTGTACCGGAACGGTTATTCCATCCATTGCTGCCATAACGCTTCAATGTGCCGGGTAAAGGGCTCTACTAAGGGTATTTCCACAAAGGGTTGCTCATTTTGCAGTGCTTTTGAATGAGCGGCCTTTCTCAGAAATTTATAGGCTTCTCTTAACTCGTCACCTTCTTCATTAGTCAGGTACCCGGCTTTTTCCAGAGATTCAGAGATTCGAATGTTGTCCGGAAAGTGTGCAATCTCAATGTGAGTGTGTGCATGGGCTAACACTGCGTATTGCATCAGGAATTCAATATCGACGATACCGCCACGATCATGTTTTAAGTGGAAGAGAGGCTGGCCCTGTTCATCCTGGTGGGATTTTGTCAGGTGCTCTTGCATCTTGTGGCGCATGTTGACTACATCCTTTTTCAAGCTGTCCGGGTCTCTCTCAATGGCCAGGATGCTCTTGCGTAGTGCTTCAAATTGCCTGGTAAGGTGCTTATCTCCAGCCACTGCTCTGGCTCGGACCAGAGCCTGATGCTCCCAGGTCCAGGCTTGAGTACGCTGGTACTTTTCAAAAGATGCCAGTGAGCTGACCAGCATGCCGGAAGCGCCTGAGGGGCGCAGACGCATATCGACTTCATAGAGTCTGCCGGAAGGTGTATGGGTGGTGAGTATGTGAATGATTCTCTGACCCAGGCGAGTGTAGAAAGTAGAACTTTCAATAGGGCGAGGACCGTCTGTTTCTTTATTGGTCGCGCCATTATGAACAAACACCAGGTCCAGATCAGAGCCCGGACTCAGTTCAATGCCTCCCAGTTTGCCGTAGCCAATAACGATGAAGCCCGGGTCGCAGAGCGAACCGTCGTCACTGACAGGGTATCCGTGACGTTCAATCATTGTTTTCCAGGCCAGGCCGACCACCTGATCCAATAATGCTTCTGCAATCCAGGTCAGGTAGTCACTCTCTTTCATAAGCGGCAGTGTCCCCGCTACCTGGGCAGCAGCGACCTTCAAAAGATGTGAGATCTTGAAGTAGCGAAGCGCTTCCATCTGAGCTTCCAGATCTTCTTCCGGAATATGGGTCAGCTGTTGTCTTAGGTCGTGTTCCAGTTCAGCTTTTTGTGGTGGGTTATAGAGATCTTTGATGTCGAGAAACTCATCCAGCAAGGCGGGATGTCGGGCAATCTGGTCCGCAATCCAGGGGCTGGCGGTACAGAGACTGATCAAGTGCTCCAGTGCCCGGGGGTTTTCCATCAACAGAACCAGATAAGCGGTTCTGCGCAACACACCTTCAATCAATGGAAGGATACGGGTCAGAGCCAAGTCAGGATGTTCGCTATGACCGATATATTCCAGCATGAGTGGCATGAAGTTATCGAGTCTTTCCCGGCTTTGGCGGCGAACTCTGGTAATAGCTTTGCCATCTCTGAGCGCCAGCAGGCGTCTTCTGGACTGCTCCTGATCAGAAAAACTATTCTCCTGAAATTGCTTTAGTTCTTCGTCTTCAGTAAGACTGCCTTGCCACAATAGTTTCCATTGTTCCTGAATGGTATGTTTTTGATCTGTAGTTTCTTCCGGTATAGCAACGACTTGGTCAAAGTGGTGGACCACCCGTTCTCTGTAGTGATCCAGCGAAGTTATCAGGGAAGGCCAGTCATCATGCCCCATACTAAAAGCAATTCTTTCCCGTTGTAGGGGGTCTTCGGGCAGGTCCTGAGTCTGTTTATCCTGCAAGGCTTGAATAGCGTGCTCTACGTTTCGAAGATATATATAAGCTTCATTTAATTCTTTGGTGACTTCTTTTGGCAGGTAATGAGGCGAGAGACGGCTAAGAACAGTCAATAACCCCTTTTCCTGAAGGCTTCGGTCCCGGCCACCATGAATCAGCTGAAAAGACTGGGCAATGAATTCGATTTCGCGGATACCGCCAGGCCCCAGTTTGATGTTGCCATTCATTCCTTTGCGTTTCACTTCTCGCTGAATCAGAGTTTTCATATCCCTGAGTGCAGAAATGGCACTGAAATCAATATATCTTCGGTAAGTGAACGGCTTCAGGGTGCTGAGCAGGTTTTGTCCTTCATGGATGTCTCCGGCGATTGCCCTCGCTTTGATCATGGCATAGCGTTCCCAGTCCCTGCCCTGATCCTGATAATACTGTTCCATGGCTGAAAAGCTCATGGTCAGTGCACCGCTGGTACCGTAAGGCCTTAGTCGCATATCGACCCTGAACACAAAGCCGTCGGCCGTTTGGCTGTCCAAAACCTGGATCAGGCGTTGACCAAGGCGGATGAAAAATTCCTGATTATCCAGGGAGCGGGCGCCTCCCACGGTTTCCCCTTTATAGGGATAGGTGAACATTAAATCGATGTCAGAAGAAAGATTCAGCTCATGTGCGCCCAGCTTTCCCATGCCAAGCACAATCATCTTTTGTGGCTGGGGCGGTTCTCCATAAGCCGATCCCATGGGGGTACCAAACGTTTTGCGAGCTTCTTCATAGAGCCAACTCAGTGACTGGTCGACACAGGCATCAGCCATGGCAGAGAGGTCAAGGGTTGTTTCCTGCATAGTGCACAACCGGTTAAGGTCGCGCCAGATGATCTTGACCATCTCCCGGTTTCTGTAAACCCTGAGCTTATGCATCAGATCGTTTTCGTCGAGAGCTTCCAGAGTCAGCTGGTGGAGCGCATTTTGATGCCGACTGGCTTTGGGAATCAGAAATAAGTCCTGACTCTGATGGAGTTGGAAAACCAGGTCCGGATGTTTCAGGCATTGTTCAAATGCGAAGTCGCTGCCTGCCCAGGTTTTAAAAAGTTGGGAGAGAAACTCCGGAAGCAGTGTATCAGGACTATCGGTCAGGTTTTTTGTCCGGCATGCTTCCAGGAAATCGTCCCACTGATTGTTGATGATTTCTTTTACCGAAGCAGGGCATTGATCTGGCAACTCCATGAGGTGAAGCTCTCCATAAACGGGAACGTATAGAGTATTAGTTTACCGTGAAAATGATGCTCTCCCTATATACGGAAAGCTATTTACAATGGCTCTTAATGGATTCCGGGGAGTTATCCAAACAGCACCTCCAGAAGACCGGAGAGAGCTGCTTTTCCCCGTTTTCTGATGTTGTGCAGACACTCGAAGAAACCTAAATACAGCGGTAACTTCTCT
>NZ_JBPCXO010000056.1:0-16042 GCF_051008435.1 Endozoicomonas sp.
GACACGTTACAGCTCGACCTTAAACCCTACACAAGAGTGGCGTAAGACATACTCCGGTATGCAGCCGTGTTGACGGTGTAGATAAACCCAGAGAATCACTGATTGTCGCAGGTTTTTAGTAGCGGAAAAGTTGTACTTCATGTTTCGACACCTTAATTCTTAGTCATATTAACCAGCCAACTTCCAACTCGCACAGATAAGCTCTCAGTATCAAGATGGCGAAGAGAGGCTAGTGGCTGGTTAGCCAATGGATCCTGGTATTGAATGGTTTCTTTCTAAGAATAAACTCTGTGAATAACAGAAATCTCCAGCTACAGGTAGAGCTGCTATGATCTCTGGATTATCAATGTAAGGAACGTGAGCCATTTTCAGGCCCTTAATCATCTCCTTAACCCTTTCAGTGATTTTTCACACCTCGCTTCTGGGCTTCTCCAGTGGTGATCGGGTGCCCACCCCCAAGACTCCGGGCATCCCCATCAAACTGGTTGCCCATCAACCTTCTATTGCCCCTCCCAACGAAGAGAGCCGGCCCATACAGAAAGAAGAACCCGATTCCGACTCAAAAAAGCCTGAGACTCAATCTGAAAACGCTGATAGCAATGAGGTCAAGGAAGTCAGATCAGCAAAGTCGGAACAGAAAAAAACGCCGATAAAACAAGCTGAGTCCAAAGAGAAAACAAATAAGAAACCCCAACCAGTCAGAACTGCAGTACCCGTTGAAAGTCAGCAAACACTGGGAAAACCTGTTGAAGAACTCGCTCACTCAGAAGCCGAGAACAGTGATTCTGATGAATTTCAACAATGGCTAGCTCAGCTGCAATACCGCATCAATCGCAACAAAACTTACCCCTATCAGGCCAAGCGAAGGCGTTTGGAAGGCGAAGTAAAACTGAAAGCAGAAATCAACTCTGACGGCACACTGGCTAAGGCTTCCATGCTGGCAGGTAAAAAAGCTTTTGAAACCAGCAGCCTGAGAGCAATAGAGCGCTCACTACCTCTCCCTCCACCTCACAAGAAATCGGTTACCGTCACTTTCATCATTAAATACCAACTGCTCTAACCGACCAATTCCTGAAGTTTCTGTCTGAGCCATTGATGAGCTTCATGCTCATTACTGCGTTTATGCCAAAGCATTCGGTGGGTCACCTGCTCGAAGGAGAAAGGCGGTGTCAGTATCTGAAGACCAAAACTGTCCGCATATTCTTCCGCCAGCGACATAGTAGTAGCACCAATACACTGACTCTTGGCTAAAAGTGCCATCATAGACAGCAGGGAATTACACTCGCCAGCAATAGCTCTCTGCTCCAGCCCTTCTATGGCCATATAGTCTGCAAGATATTGATGCGAGCGCCTAAGCTGTATCGCAATATGTTTCTCACAATAATATTGCTGCTCCGTAATCTGCCCCTGAATTCTGGGATGTTTTTTGGAACACACCAACGCCAGCTGATCAATAAAAAAAGGGCGTGATTCATAGGATTGGCTGCTCAACCCTCCCACGTCTATTGCCAGATCGGCTTTTTGCAAACTCAGCTGGTGCAGAAGCTGCTCCTCATCATTAGGGGTCAAATGAAACTCGATACTGCACTGCCCCATGGAAAGATCGCTCTCTACCCGGGGCAATAAACGTTGCAACATAGGTTCATTCGCAAACACCTTGAATAGATGAAGTGACTGCACGTCAAATGTCTTCAGATTTTCCAATGCGGAATAAACACTCCCTAGAGCCGGCTCAATATCATCCGCCAGACGCATAGCATGGTCGATGCCGGTCTGGGTAAAGCCATGTCCACCAGCTCTTCAGAGTACGGTCAGGGCGACATTACCTTTGTCCAGCCTGACTACAACCTCAACAAGGGAAGCAAGTTTGAAACCCTGACCATTGACGGTGTTGAGATGGTCTTCATCGACACTGCCGGGACAGAAGCCCCAGCCGGTATGGCGACTTACATCCCTTCAAGGCAAGCTCTGTGGACTGGAGAAATGATGTACCACGGCATGCACAATATTTACACACTGCGTGGTGCCAAAGTCAGAGATGCCCTTAAATGGTCTAAAGACATTAATGCCATGATCAACGCCTGGGGTTCTGACATTCAGGTGCTGTTTGGCTCTCACTCTTCGCCAGTCTGGGGCAATCAGACTGTAAACGACTTCATGAAAATGCAGCGCGATAACTATGGAGTTCTCCATAACCAGACCCTGAGACTGGCCAATAACGGCGTTGTTCTTCAGGATATTGGAGACGCTGTTGTCAAAGCTCTGCCTGAATCTATCCAGAAAGCCTGGCACACCAATGGCTATCATGGCTCGTACAGTCACAATGCCAAAGCCGTCTATAACATGTACCTGGGTTACTTTGATATGAACCCGGCCAACCTCAACCCCCTGCCCACTTCAGAAGAAGCCGTGAAATTTGTGGAATACATGGGGGGTATAGAAGCCATCATTACCAAAGCCCAGAAAGACTTTGATAAGGGCGAATACCGTTTCGTGGCCACAGCACTAAACAAAGCGGTTAAAGCGGAACCTGGCCACCAGGCCGCTCGCCAGCTTCTGGCGGATACATACGAACAACTGGGTTATCAGTCTGAAACCATTGGCTGGCGCAATACCTACCTTTCCGGAGCACAGGAGTTGCGCATTGGTTCACAGCCAGGCATTCCAAAAACCGCTTCTCCCGATGTACTTGCAGAAATGACCATGGGCAGCCTGCTGGATTATTTGGCAGTCAAAGTTGACTCGACTGTTGCTCAGCATAAGTCATTCACTCTGAATGTCATTCTTCCTGATATTGACGAAACCTACTTCGTGGAAATGTCCAATGGCAATCTGAACAATGGGAAGGTGAACAGTGAACGACTGGCTGACTCTACTCTTTATATCAACAAGAGCGATGTCACCGACATTCTGTTGAAGAAAACAACCCTGAAAGAACTCCTCAACAAGAAACAGGCCGGGATCAAAGGCGACAAAACCGTTATTCGTAAACTGGAAAGCTCAATGGTTTCCTTTAACCCAGCCTTCGAGATTGTCCCACGCCCTGATCAGGGACAAACAGTAGACGCCCACCTTTACAGCTGATTATTGTCACTAACCTTTATGACTCCCATGCACTGACATGGGAGTCATCCTGCTGCTTTAAAGACCATGAATTACAAGAAATCTGAGTTTACAGGCATGTTACTCACTGCCTGCTGTTTTGCTTCACTCCCGTTGGCTGCAGAAGAAGTCCAGGATATGTCTGATCCTCTTGCCGTTTACACCCAGGCTGGAGCCGGTGTCACCAATAAAGGCCTGAATATCAAGATTGGCCAAGCCTACGACACCGGATCTGTGGATAGCATGGCTATGAATATTATTGAAATAAAAGGAATGGGGGCTGATTTACTGGGACTGGATGGTGATGACGCCGTGGACAGTGCCCGGTTCCGAAATTTCACACTGGATACCACCAATGGCCGTGGTGCCCAGATTGATATCAACTGGAACTTTGACACCGGTACTGGTAATGCCTCTTACAGTTTTATTCAGGCGCTGCCCGCTATGGGTTCCATTCAATTCTATCCACTGGCGGGTATTGGCTTAACGGTCAGCGACTCTGCTGAAATCAGGGGTCAGGAAAACGAAATTGGCAGTGTTGGCTACGCGATTCCATCCACTTATGCGGTCATCGGCACCTATGCAAAAATATCTCTGACCGATAAAATCTGGCTGAACTACAACCCCATGTATATCACTACCTTTAATGATAATGACTACATGTCAGATCGCATGGATGGCCTTCATCATGAACTGGTCGCCAGCTATCAGATCAACCCACATCAGAACGTAAGGTTATTCGGTAACTATTCAGCGACAGAAGTGAATGATAACTGGGATTGGAGGGTCGAATTCAACCATCAGTTTTAAGCGTTTTCTCTATTTCAAAACGACCGTTACAGACAGCCTGAAAACTCCTCATTACTCCTCATTACAAAGCGAATGTGCCAGAGATACAATCAGGCTGTTTTTATCCCAGGATTCCTCTTCAATATGTCTCGTTCATTCCAGGCCGACGCCGTAATGCTGCTGGTTACCTTACTGGCGGCCAGTGGCTGGATATTCACCAAACTGGCTCTTGAAGGTTTGCCTCCCATCGCTTTTCTGGCACTGCGATTTCTGGGTTCTTTTCTGTTACTGATAATTTTCTGCGGGTATTCACTCTTCAAACTGAATCTTAAACAGTGGCGTTACGCTATTACCGCAGGACTGGTTCAGGGCATCACCATGATGATCTGGATTTTGGCCATAAACCGTGCAGACCAGGTCAGTGAAGGGGCATTCATTACCAGTATGCTGACGATTATTGCTCCCATTCTTGCCTGGTTATTTTTCAGCGCCCACCTGAAATGGGAAACCCTGCTCGCCCTGCCTATGGCATTATCTGGCATGGCACTGCTGGCACTGGATCGTCATTGGCAGTTTGAATCCACACAGCTTCTGTTTCTAATGTCAGCCTTCGGGTTTGCCCTTCATATCAACCTGACCAACTATCTCGGCCAAAGCATTCCCTCTCTTCCTTTTACTGCCATCCAAATGGCCGTAGTAGGACTTTTGGCGGCTCTGGCTTCCTTGTTTACAGAGTCCTGGCCAGAAACAGTGAACACTTCTGCCTGGGGCTGGTTACTGGCTTCAATTTTTCTGGCTACCGGTTTTCGCTACACCCTGCAAACCTGGGGTATCAAGAACTCCACTGCGGGCAGCGCAGCTCTCATCATGACCCTTGAGCCCGTCTGGACCGCAATGATGAGTCTTTATTGGCTGGGAGAATCCATGGATAGGCAAGCACTGGCTGGCTGCGCATTGATTCTTGCGTCCCTGGTGGTGAGTCGATGGCAGCTGATGACACGGCGCACTAAGCAAACAAGAAACAGTCTCCAAGTTTAGATCTGGATATAGACGCCTGAAACAGAACAAAAGCTTGTATTGGACAGCCCCCTAAATTCGACCATATCAGACTCTAACTATCAGATTTATAAATACTTTCTTATTCGTTCTGGCACTTTTAAACAGACTTCCGGTCAGGATCCGTCAAAAATACATCCGTAATGAAAAATTATGGCTATCTTTATGGGGTTGTTTCATTTTCAGGTGTTGTTATCAATGATGAAAAGAAGAAGTGCCCTGGTTGGGTCTGCGCTTTGCTTCATTCTTGCGGCTCCCGGCTGGTCTGCAGAATCCCCAGGAAAAGAAGCCCCCTTAAAGGGTGTCAAGTATCTAGGAAGCCACATAGTTCCCTCTGACACCCATAAAAGGGTTACCCATATTACCGGTGCTCATTACGTTCCTGCCGGAAATGAATCAACAGGAGCGCTCTATCTGCTCTCTGGTGATGCTGGGGCAGGCTTCACAGGCAGTACCACGAGTTGGGGAGATTTCTCAAAACCCCGGTATTTCAAAGTTGACCTGAGCCGGGTCACACTGGATCCTCAAAACCCTGATGACTACGAGTTTTCACCCATTGAGGTGGCTGAGCATCAAATAGAAGAGGGCAAACATGCCAAAACGGCTCCTCTCTGGTTAAACGACGGTCATATTGCACCCAGCGGGATTACCACAACCAAAGATGGCAAGCTTCTGATCTCCTCCAGCCAAAGTGAGAGAGACTTTACTGGCATCATTGACTATAGAGCTTTAGATATCCCAGCTTATGCAGGTTATGGCTACAAACACGCCAACCGTGACGAAACCAGTCTGGCCAGCCGGAATAATGGTTTTCTGAAAGCCTGGTACGATGCCCATGATTTCTTCCCCGTACCGGTTCTTGACCTGATTCCAGCAGCCTTCCTGCAGATTTTCAGGGAAATCCCCCTGCAGCTCTCCAAAGGTGTCCACTGGTACGATGTTGGACTGTCATCAAAATTCCTTCTCACCAACAGCGACGATCAAAAAGCGGGCCAGGTGGATGGAGCCTTCAAACTTCCAAAGCATTATGAGAACACTAACTGGATACCTTTTCATAGAGGGTTATCCGGTATTCAGCAGGGGTACGGTGTAAAAAGCCTTGATCATGTTCCTGGCAGTAACCACTATGTTTCTGCAACCGCTGGAGCGTTAGTGCAGGATGCCACCAAGTGGACCGTCAAGGGCATCGTTCCTCCTGCCAGAGTGGTGACCTTTACTACTGAAAAACTGCTCACCAATGGCGAGTTGCTTGCCAAGCAGTACAACAGCAGTGAAGAACTACCAGCAAGAGGTGAAGTACACACACTGTCTGAGAAGCTCTATAATTTCTCTCTCCTGACTGTGAACTCAGCCCTTAGAAAACAGCTTAAAAGCGATCCGATTCGTACTGTCAGTGACATTGCCGTTCTCAATCACAAGCAGGCCTTATTCCTTGAGAAATCAGAGTTACCTTACACAGGGGTTTTACCTCGCTATGTCACTCGGGTTTACCTAGTGGATCTGAGCAGCGGAAAGAATTTCAAAGGCAAAGAACTGTTTGAAGGCAATGAACTGAACACAGTATTTATGGAAACACCTGCAGACTTTATGTCCAAGACCCTGATCTTTGACAGCAGTCACCCAGATTCGCTCAGACTGATGCCCAACAATTCTGACTTCAACCTTCATCAGACAGGTTTCGAAGCTCTTGCCCTGGGTCCTGATACAACACTGGGAGACAAAACATTCATGCTGGTCAGCTATGATGACGGCGAAGCCAAAGGCTGGAATGCCCAAACTCGCCTTCTGCATTTCACCTTACCAGCAAGGCAGTAAAGGCTGTGATCTCCAGTGGACTCTCTTGGCAAACCTGAGTGGGTCCACTGCATTGGAATTGATGGATAAAACCATCGACACGGACTGACACCTGATATTTGCCAGTTTGCAAAGCCATCATCCCCGGATGATGGCTTTTTTTATGATCAGGATAACGCCCCCTACTCCAGCATTCTAACGACCCTTATTCAGTTACACCTTCTAACTACCGAAGAGAACATCACGACTTCTTTGACACTTTATGAAATATCCTGTTTAAGCTCTTGTTTTAGGTTCTGTTGACATAAGTTCGTCGTGCTCAGCTCAAGAGAGAAAAGCTCTGGCAAGGCGTGGTAGCGCAGGAATACTCATGTCTTTCAAGCGATCACAACGAAGTCAGAGTTTTTCTCGCTTGAGCCCAAAGGGTGGGTCATAAAGTGTCTTTCAGACTGCGTCGAGCGAATTTGACGTAGAAAAACTACGCCTGCATTCGTTCTCCTTGCTGAAAACCACTTTATGACTCACTGAGCACACAAACTTATGTCAACAGAACCTAGTGCTGATATAGTAGAAATCAGAAATCAGAATCAAAAAAACAAACGGACAGACAAGGCATGGCCGATAAACCTCTGACAGGACTCGCTGCTCGACTGGTTGTCGACCAGCTGATTGATGAAGAGACACTGCGCTCCGCTCTCACGCAGACAGAAAAAGCGAAGCTTCCACTTTCCAGTTATTTAATCCGGGAAAAACTGCTCAATGCCAAGGACATAGCGCTGGCTACCGCCGAAGAGTTTGGCATGCCATTATTGGACCTTAATGCCTACGATCACGAAAATGCCCCGAAAGACCTGATTCCTGAAAAGCTGATCCGCAAACATAAACTGATCCCGCTGATGAAGCGGGGCACCCGACTGTTTATTGGCATCGTAGACCCCAGCGACCATACCGCCATTGATGAAATACGATTCAGCTCTGGCTTGATGGTGGATTCGGTTCTGGTTGAAGAAGATAAACTGGAAAGGTTCATCGACCGACTGCTAGACAGTGGCGAAGATGCTTTGTCTAACTTTGATGATGACGAGTTTGGCAACCTTGAAGACTTGGAAGTAGGCGCCGTCGAGGATTCCGATGACGAAGAGTCAGGAACAGATGACGACGCCCCGGTGGTCAAGTTTGTGAATAAAATGCTCCTGACCGCCATTAAATCCGGCGCATCAGACCTTCATTTTGAACCTTACGAAAAAACCTACCGGGTTCGTTTCCGCACCGATGGTGTGCTTCATGAAACAGCAAAACCCCCTTCAAGCCTGGCTCCCAGAATTGCATCTCGTCTTAAGATCATGTCGGCTATGGACATCTCTGAGCGCCGGAAGCCTCAGGATGGCCGTATCAAGATGCGCCTGTCCAAAAGCAAGTCCATCGACTTCCGGGTCAATACTCTGCCCACGCTCTGGGGTGAAAAAATTGTACTCCGGATACTTGATCCATCCAGCGCTAAAATGGGTATCGATGCCCTGGGTTATGAAGAAGCCCAGAAAGAAATGTACATGGAAGCACTGCATCAACCCCAGGGCATGATTCTGGTTACCGGCCCCACCGGCTCTGGTAAAACGGTATCGCTTTACACCGGTCTGAACATTCTGAACACAGCGGAAAGAAACATTTCCACGGCTGAAGACCCCGTAGAGATCAACCTGGAAGGTATTAATCAGGTCAACGTTAACCCGAAACAGGGAATGGATTTCTCCCAGGCCCTGAGAGCCTTCCTGCGTCAGGATCCCGATATCATCATGGTGGGGGAGATTCGAGACATTGAAACAGCCAACATCGCCATCAAGGCAGCTCAGACTGGCCACATGGTTATGTCCACACTGCACACCAACAGTGCACCGGAAACCCTGACCCGTCTGCAAAACATGGGCGTTCCTTCCTTCAACATAGCCACCTCCGTCAGCCTGATCATTGCCCAGCGTCTGGCCAGACGTTTATGCAGCAACTGTAAGGAAGAAAAAGATATTCCCAGGGAAGCCCTGTTGGAAGAAGGCTTTAGCGAAGAGCAGATCAAGGATGCCATCATCTTTGGCCCGAAGGGATGTGATCAGTGCAGCAAGGGTTACAAAGGTCGGGTGGGTATCTATGAGGTGGTTAAGATCACTCCTCCCCTTCAGCAGATCATTATGGAAGAAGGTAACTCGCTCCAGATTGCTGAAATTGCCCAGAAGGAAGGTTTCAATAACCTTCGTCAGTCAGGACTGTTAAAGGTTTTACAAGGTGTAACAAGCCTTGAAGAGGCCAACCGGGTAACTCTGGAATAAGCCTGAGCCATGAATGCAAAATCCGGAAATAGCTCTTATTGAAGGGCTATTCTCCAGACCGACCGGTTAGCAAGGCTTCAGAAGCCTTGCTTTTATTATAAAAAAATAGATCCACATTCTTGGCCATTTCAGAAACGATACCTAATATTGAAAGTTCCCGAATTTAGAGTGGCGCGCCGATGTAACACAATGGGTAGTGTAGCGTATTCGTAATACGAAGGTTGGAGGTTCAAGTCCTCTCATCGGCACCATTTTTTGATCGTAAAAACGTTTTCTGACTCTATACTCTGAATAACAGACAAGTGACTGCTAACGAACAGTCACTTGTTACACTTGCTGTTATCAGGCCAGGGATTTTTCTACCCCATCAAACTCTTCAATGATCTCAGCTTCCGGTTCTGAAGACATCAGGCTGACACCAATAATGGCAATAAACGCAAACAACATACCTGGTACGATTTCGTAAAGATCGAAAATACCACCAGACACCTGTTTCCACAGAACCACTGTGACGCCACCCACAATAATGCCCGCAAGAGCACCATTACGATTCATACGTTTCCAATACAGGCTAAGTATCAGCGCAGGACCGAAGGCAGCACCAAACCCGGCCCAAGCATAAGACACCAGACCCAGAACAGAGCTGTCTGGAGACATGGCCAGAGCAAGAGCCACCAGAGCGATCAAGACTACCGCCAGACGAGCCACCAACAGAACTTCTTTCTGATCAGCATCCTTACGGATAATCGCTTTGTAGAAGTCTTCTGCCAGCGCAGAAGAAGACACCAGCAGCTGAGAATCAGCCGTACTCATGATCGCAGCCAGAATAGCGGCCAGCAGAATACCTGCTACTACCGGATGGAACAGAGCGTTAACCAGAACCATGAAAATTGTTTCGCCATCACCCAGCGGCAGATTCATTTCATTGGTGTAAAGCAGACCGATCAACCCCACCATAGTGGCGCCCAGCATGGAAATAGCGCTCCAGCTCACCGCTATACGACGGGCCGTTGGTACGTCCTTTTCGGAACGGATACCCGCGAAACGTGCCAGGATATGTGGCTGACCAAAGTAACCCAGACCCCAGGTCACCAAAGAGATAATGGCCATCCAGCCCAGTGCTTCACCGGAAGAAGTGGTAAACGGATTCAACAATTCAGGATTATGAGCACGCAGCTGCTCAAACAACGACACATCAGAACTTCCTGATTGCAGTGCAATGACCGGAACAATCACCATAGCGGCAGCCATCAGCAGACCCTGAACCAGATCCGTCCAGGAAACAGCGAGAAAGCCCCCGAACAGAGTGTAAGAAATCACACAGAGGGTACCGATGATCACCGCCCAGGTGTAATCCAGCCCGAACACCGTTTCGAACAGTTTGCCACCGGCAACCAGACCAGAGCTTGTGTAGAAAAGGAAGAACAGCAGGATAAAGAAAGCGGATACCAACTGAAGCAGTTTAGACGTGTCGCGGAATCGGTTGGTAAAGAATTCCGGCAGAGTCAGAGAATTCCCGGAGGCTGCACTGTATACACGCAGACGACGAGCCAGCAGCAACCAGTTCAACCAGGTACCGATCAGCAGACCACCCGCCAGCCAGAAAGCTTCAACACCGGAAGCAAAGGCATAACCCGGTAGACCCAGCAGAAGCCAGCCACTCATATCAGAAGCACCGGCACTCAAGGCCGCAGGCCAGGGCCCGAGACTCCGCCCGCCCAGAAAGTAATCTTCTGAGTCCGAAGTCCGCTTCCAGGCCCAGAGACCTATCATCAGCATCATGGCCAAATACACGACAAACGTCATTATTGTCGCAAAAGTATTGGTAATCATTATTCTTTCCGCTCTCTTATAACTTGTCCTGAGTACTGTCAGATAAAGCGCTGTCTGACTCCCCCAAAAAACTCAGGCAAATTTTGTTATCAGAGCCATGGGCTCTTTGTCAGGTGTTTTCACATCTCGCTCCCACGGTTCTCCGTAGGAAGGTATCGGTCCCAAAACTCTGGAACTGCTGTATCAAAAATTCATAGGGGTTCCCACGCAGGAGCATGAGAACCCGGGTTAAGCCCTTAACCGTGAAAGTCTGCCCAACAGAATTAAATCAGGCAGGCATAGACGATCAGTGCCCGGCACCCAGAGACAACAGAGTGGCATTACCACCGACGGCTGTTGTATTGATGCTGCGGGTTCGCTCGGTAGCAAAGCGATACAGGTAGTGTGGTCCGCCTGCTTTTGGACCGGTACCGGAAAGGCCCTGCCCACCAAAAGGCTGAACACCTACAACAGCACCAATCTGGTTACGGTTGATATAGGCATTACCTACTTTCAGGCTTTGCTCAATGTAGGATGAAGTCGCTTCATTACGGCTGTGTACACCCAGTGTCAGACCATAGCCTGTGTTATTGATTTCCTGGATAACCTTGTCCAGGTTAGAGGCCTTGTAACGAATCACATGAAGAATCGGACCAAACTGTTCTTTATCCAGCTGGCTGATGCTTTCAATCTCAAAGGCGACCGGAGCAATAAAGAAGCCTTCATTGCACTCTGCACCCAGATCCACTTGAGCAATCAGACGAGCTTCCTGCTTCATACGATCAACATGAGCCTGCAGTCCTTTCTGGGCCACTTCACTGATCACAGGACCCAGATCCGTTTCGTGCAGGGATGGGTTGCCCACTTTCAGTTCTGCCATAGCGCCGACCAGCAGATCCTCAATACGATCAGCAATGTCTTCCTGAACATAGAGAACACGCAATGCAGAGCAACGCTGTCCGGCACTGGCGAAGGCAGATTGTACTACGTCGTTGACCACCTGCTCAGGCAGAGCAGTAGAGTCTACGATCATGGCATTCTGGCCACCGGTCTCGGCAATCAGAGGCACAATAGCGCCTTCACGTGCAGCCAGAGTCTGGTTAATCAGTCGTGCAGTCTGGGTGGAACCCGTGAAAGCAACACCAGCAATGCGAAGATCAGCGGTTAACTGATGACCAATATCTTTGCCTTCACCCGGTACCAGTTGAATAACATCCCCAGGAATCCCTGCTTCAAGCATCATATCAACCGCACGTGCAGCGATCAGAGTGGTTTGCTCAGCAGGTTTGGCTACTACGGTATTACCTGAAGCCAGAGCGGCAACCACCTGCCCCAGGAAAATAGCCAGAGGGAAGTTCCAGGGGCTGATGCACAGAAAGACACCACGACCGGTCAGATACAGTTCGTTGGATTCTCCGGTTGGCCCAGGCATAACCTGTGGTGCAGAGAACTTCTCACGAGCCTGATTGGCATAGTAACGACAGAAATCAACCGCTTCACGCACTTCATCAATACTGTCGTGAATCGTTTTGCCGGCTTCTTTATGACACAGAGCCACCAGCTCTTCGAGATTGGCTTCCAGCAAATCTGCCAGCTTTTCCAGGCTCTGGGCGCGAGTTTCAACCGGTGTCTGATTCCAGCTGTCAAAGGCTTTATGAGCGGCTGAAATAGACTGATCCACTTCTTTTTCTCCGGCATAATGCAGACGCCCCGCCAGCTCGCTGAGCTGGTATGGACAGTGCACATCTACCGCTTTTTCTGTTTCAACCTGTTGACCAGAAATCACGGGGCCTTTGTGCCACACGTTGGTCATAAACTTCTGAATAGATTCAGAAAACGGCTGCCACTGAGATTCAATATCGATATTTACACCCATGGAGTTAACTCGGTCCTCTCCAAAAATATCTACAGGTAAGGGAATTCGGTCATTGGCCAGAGAACTGTGTTGCTCCAGAACGGTAACCGGATGATGTACCAGATCCACGACAGGGGTCTTGGCATCCACCAGACGATGAACAAAGGATGAGTTAGCGCCATTTTCCAGCAGTCGACGAACCAGATAGGGCAGCAAGTCTTTGTGGCTGCCTACCGGCGCATAAATGCGGACGTGGGATTTATCCTGATCCAACACGGTGTTATAGAGGGCATCGCCCATTCCGTGCAGACGCTGGAACTCAAAATGCTCGTGCTCGGCCATGCTCAGGATACTGGCAACAGTATGAGCATTGTGTGTGGCAAACTGGGGATAAATAGCCCCTTTAACAGGGTTACTCAACAGAAAACGGGCACAGACAAGATAAGCAATATCGGTGGCTTCTTTACGAGTATAAACAGGGTAGCCCGAGTGTCCTGACTGCTGACACAGCTTGATTTCGCTGTCCCAATAGGCGCCCTTTACCAGACGTACCGGTATTTCGTCGCCCTGCTCTTTTGCCAATGCCGCCAACCAGACCAGAACCGGCAATGCTCGTTTGCCGTAGGCCTGAACCACCAGGCCAAAACCACCCCAACCCTGACAGTCAGAATGACGGTAGAGCTTTTCGAACAGTTTTAGAGACAGCTCGAGACGGTCCTGCTCTTCAGCATCAATGGTAATTCCCACATCCAGACTTCTGGCGGTACGAATCAACCCCAGAACGCTGTCGAACAGTTCTTTCAGAACTCGAGCTTCGTTTGCTACTTCATAACGGGGATGCAGAGCAGACAGCTTGATGGAAACAGTAGGACGAGGCCCCTTGTAACCACCACTCTTTTCTTTACCAACGGACTTCACAGCCGCCAGATAAGACGCCAGGTATTTCTCAGCATCTCTGGCAGTCAGGGCCGCTTCACCCAGCATGTCAAATGAATAGGTATAACCTTTTTCTCTTGGCTTGCGACCATTCTTGAGCGCTTCTTCAATGGTGCGCCCCAATACAAAGTGCTCACCCATAATTTTCATGGCCTGATTGACGGCCTGGCGAATCACGGGCTCACCCATTTTTTTAACCAGCCGACCAATAACACTGCCCGGACGACCGTCTTCGGTCTTGTCCAGTGTTACCACCTTACCAGTCAACATCAGACCCCAGGTGGAAGCATTCACCAGCACAGAATCACTTTGCTTGAGATGACTTTCCCATTCAGCCACGCTGAGTTTGTCACGAATCAAAGCATCTGCAGTGTCAGAATCAGGAATTCTCATCAGGGCTTCTGCCAGACACATCAGCAGAATGCCTTCACGGGTATCCAGGCTGTATTGCAACAGCATGGAGTCAATCATGTGAATAGAATCTTCCCGGGCCCGAACCTGTTCAACCAGGTCCGTGGCTCGCCGGGTTACTGCAGCCAGCTGCTGCGGTTCTGGTCTGGCTAAATCGGCCAGTTGTGCCAGCCAGGCTGACTCATCCACACAGTATTGTGGAGAGATAGCCTTCCAAAGCTTGGCTGGACTCTCTTGGATGAATTCAGGCTTAAATACGACATTGGCCTCAAACATGCGGTGTCTCCCCCAGTTCCGGCAAATGTAATCCTTGACCTATGCCGTTTAATCAATCTCATTAGGAAATGCCTGGCTTATTACTTTTAAAAAGTTTTTTGCTCATGACGGTTTTGGTTAAAAACCGATGGCACTTCCACTTAAAGCGGTTTGTTTTGTATACACAAAAAGGCTTCTGACATCAGCCAGCCGGGAGGGACTGAACTCCATGAATCCTTTTTGATAACTTATTAATCGCCAATATCTACTGGCTAAGAGGCTGACCGAGAATAGGTAGCCTCCCCAAGGCTTTTGGCCAGTTCGCCATCATGCACAAAATTAAACAAAATTCCCAGATCTACAGGGCAGATTTTTTTAATACTCTATGGCCGATTTTGCCAATGATCGCCTACTGTTTTTGCACTGTCCCTTGACTCTCTTGACTCTCTTGACACTGGAGGTAAACAACCGTTTGAAATCACCCTTCATGGAAATGATCAGCCAGCCATTATCATGAGCTTTTTGTAATAACTCTTTATCTTCATAGCTGCACTCTCTGGCCGAATCGTCATGATTTATTATCATGGAGAGACCATTTACAGAAGCTGATTTGAACAGATAACTGAGCATAGGATAATCACCCATGCTGTTTCCTACTGCCAGTAGAGGCGGCGTTTCCCCCAGATCCATCCTTATTCTTTCAGCCTTTCCTTCATTCCAGTTATTGGGAGGCCTAAATTTATAAGTACGTATATATGTCCCATCCTGTTCACTAAGATGAAGCAGAACTGTCTGTGATAAAACATGGCTTTCAGAAATATTCAGTTTTTTTTGATCCAGATCATCAAATTCATCCTCTTTTATCATTCCTCTGATAAATGTTTCATCAGAACCTGAAACGAGGTAAACCAAAAAGTCATTTGTTAACAAATACTCGATCAGCTCGGCCATGGGAAGATAAAAAAGCGACTTCAGCGGTGCCTGATAAACCGGGTTGGCCTCCTTTCCCAGAAAATTCATACTGTACTGATAAGCACTGGTATCTGTTTCATTCAAAAAAGCGGTCAGCTGTACAACATCCAAATGGTTGTCCAACCAGGTAAAATTCTGGTTGCAGGCCTGTTGATAAACCTGCTCTGTATAAGTTTGAGGATTCAGTTTTTTCTTTTCACAGAGATGGTTCACATTCATATACATCTCCATGGATTGAGGCTTTTCAACGGTCAGAGTGCCATCTACATCAAAAACAGCCACTCGTTTCGACTCAGGAAGCTTTGAAACAGCCGTCTCCACAAAATCGAGAATCGCCTGCTTATTACTTCCATCATTCCAGGTCTCAAGAGGTTCAGCCAATAAATGTTCCGAGCCACCCAGTAAAACCAACAGTCCCGACAGAGTACTTTGAACCCATTTCATAGCCGAAAACTTCATAATCAGAGAACCTGAGTCTGTCTAAAGAAAGTGACTGCAAGGTTAGCAGACTCATTTAATGAGCATCGGCACACTGCCTCAGCTTTCAATTGTCTCACTCATTACCAAGCAGCGTTACAGTCACTTAACTCTTTCTTTGTACTTGAATCCGTGAGTTCATGATCGTTAAATTTGCCAAAAACTCAGTAATATCAGCATCTGTAGACTAATATTTGCTCATCTGGGTTTTCACTCTATAAGTGCATTTTTGTGGAACTGAAATTTGAGCAATCCGACACGGAAT
>NZ_JBPCXO010000057.1:0-3646 GCF_051008435.1 Endozoicomonas sp.
CATGTATTGTGAAAGGGTGCATCGTGCGGTAGTCGGGCGAGTAGTACTTCTCACTTTCATCCCTGATAAACAATCATTTGGGTCAATTATCAAATTTCGGAACACGCTGTCAATGCGTAAGTCCTACAATGGCTATTCCTTCTCTCTCTAAGCCCCGGCTTAAGGCTGATCTATAGTTACTGCCCACTCAACTAAGAAGAAGGCAGAGCATGACAACTGCCAAAACCTTATACCGTTTAAAGACGGTATGCTGCGGATTATTAATCAGCACGTCTGTACTGAGTACAGAGCATGAGCATTATTGCTCTATCAACGACTTCCGAGCATTCTGGCCCACCGTTTTTGAAGTTTATCTGACAGAAACTTTGTCAGAACATCAGGCTCCGCCACAAATCATCAATGGCTCGGAGCCTAATATTTTCTGGGATGAAGCCACCCAGAAAAGCACCGCAGCCTATCTGAAGTTCTCAGCGTTATTAAAGGATTATCCGGAGCTCTGTCTATTGAATCAGCTCCCCTTAAACAATCAGACCACCACCATGTTCTCAACCATGCTCCATGAAAGAGAGTCCCTCACCCGAGCATTCAGCGCAGGGCAGTTGTCTGTTAACCGTTTCACTACATTAGCCATCAACCATCCACATTTCACTGCCAACCTGCTGGGTCACATGCGTGCACTGGGGGAGTTAACCCATACACTGACTATCAACAGTGCTCAACTTCCCTACTTTCATCGGCTTGCCAATGCACTGGTCAGAGATCAATCTGTCAGCCTTGAATCAAAACGGGTTTACTCACAAGCTTTCTGCCATCTGATCCTGATGATTAATGAAGGCAGAGGAGAGGCGGATCTGGACAGGTATTCACGAACCATTAGTTCTTTGCCAGAGACTGCATTTTCTGACTTTCTGATATTGGATCAATTCTCTACCTCCGGCATTGACGCGTTTCTCGACAGAATCAAACTAAATCATTTCAAGACCATCAGAAACGTTGCCTGGCAATGATTTTTTTCTAGCCCGCATAATCAGCTAGGTCTGTCTTAGATCTTTTTGCTGTTCTCATTTTTTTAACACTGGGAAGTTCGGCAATATTTCGTTTTCTTTTTTCAGCGGTTGTGCCTGGTTCAAACCTTCGGGATTTACCTTTACCAATCAGTTTTTTATACCACCCGGGTTCATGATCTGATATTTCATGATCATTCATAAATTCTTCGACCATGTAAGCTTGCCAGGATTTATTGCCTTTCATTCCCGGTATATCGACTATTCTGGCTAACTTGCTGGCCACTTTTTCGTTTGCATAACCTTTCTCTAATCGATAGTAGTTAATGAATCTTTTTAATGCTTCTTTATCTCCCCTATTGGCCATAAACATCAAGCGTTCAGAAAAGCCGTGATCTTTCTCACCATTTTCAGCGAGCCCCTTCATCAGCTCATCGATATCTAACAAGCCCAACATGTATTGAACATGAACCATTCGCCAATGAAAATTGTCTGTGTATGGATTTTTTAGGCATTTCAATCTTTGGAGTGCTGGCGGTATCAGATAAGGATTTTCCTGATATTTCTTATAGTAAGAATCAACCACCAGGTAGGTAGCTGTATGCCCTGAACTGCTCTCTTGGTCTTCAAGCTTGGCCAGATCAGCAATAAAAACAGGGTATACCTGGATCAGAGCATACAGTTCATCAACCGTATTACCCACGAATTGTTGTCGTAAAAAATCGGCTTTGAACGGTCGGGTTTTTCTCAGTTTTCTCTTGGCTCCAATGTTGTTTAAAGAGGCTGCCAGGGTACCAAAAGTCATATCTGGATGGTTTTCCATCCAGTGGATACAGAAGGGTTTGAGCAAATCCATGTTGTCAGTAGTTACAGTCGCTTCCTTACACTGGACATCAGCTTCTGTATCCAGATTTTTAAGCCTTTCATAGAGGCTGTTCTGTTCGGGGGTTAACTGTTTCTTCCAATCATCCAGCATTCCCTGACGGCTTGTATAAAGCGGCCTGGCAATGCTTCCAGAGACTGTATCAGGCTCTGAATGAGTATCTGTAACTTCAATTTCTTGCTGGATGTCCACAGCGCCTATGGTCAGGCTTGTATCGATGCGGACTCGACGTTCTGACACGGTAGCTTGTGGTTTTATGGCTGGCTCAGCAGTCTGAGGTTGATGTTCACCGGGAGCTGGATGAAGTAAAGAGCTGCCATTATTAGCTTTCACACGGGTGGGGGATGCAGGAGGGCTTACTTCTATATCATCCAATTCGCATGATGGGGCTCGGACATAACCGAAATAAGGCTGAAGGTGAGGAGGAACAGACATCCTTTCTTCCTTGAAAGTAACTGTATTCTATTATCAGACCGAACTATGTGATCGAAGTTCATTATTGCCATGGGATCACAAGATGAAGAATGGGTGATTTGAGTCAGGAAACCGAGCCAAAATGGTCTGGTTTCCTGCCTGGATAATAAGAAGGGAGCTTCAGGACATCAGCCCCCTTCAATGAAGCTTCATTTCTGCTTCAGGCTCTGTCTTAATTCACGAGCCTTCTCCGTGTCGAGGTTAGTTCGCCCTTCATGAATACCTCTGACAAGCGGGATGTCCCAGTCCCTAACATCAGCGATATACTTGCTCTAAGCTCTAACATCCGTTTTCTTTTATTGCCCGGCTGCCTGGATCACTTCAAGACTTCTCGCCTACGTAGGGGCACCGAGAGCGCCCCAGGCGGCTTGCCGCCGTAAACGATGTACTTGTCAGGCCTTTTGAAGGCCTGCATTCTTAAAAGCACTCATTATGATTTCAGAGCCAATGAAGTGCATTTGGCCGCTTTGAGCTGTGCCACGTATAACTATCCCACAGAATAAGACCCAACCGTCTCTTCGGCAAAAAACTGGAGCTCCACTGATACCATTAAAACTGTAATTAGAGGGCTGTCCGCTCATTGTGTAAATATCTTTTCCAAGCTCGGACTCTGACAAGTTTGCAGTTCTGACCAAAAGTAGGTCACTAATTTTTCGAGCATCATAGTCATAACGTTCACCCGTGTCCGGAAATCCGGCGACCTTCAACTCGTCACCCACAGTAAGCTTCGATGCAGGGTATGAACGTTTGATAAAATCCCACGAATATAAATCAACACCTGATTCAACACAGAACAAGCTATCGTCCACTTTTAAGAATACTAAATCCTCTACATCATCTTTATTCTCGTGATCATAGAAAATTGGTGAGAATCCAGACAGTATTGGCAGAGCCATCTTAGTGTCTGGCAAAAGTACACGTATATGTTTATGGTCAGCTTTCTGGTTATCAATCACGTGTTTTGCTGTAACAATGAAAACACTTCCAAGGTAATTGAGGATAAATGAGGAACCAATCCCCCATGTAAAACTATCTTCGTTTTCACAAAAGCAAATAGGTCTTGCTCCTGTACCAACAATGATTATTGCTTCTTCTTGTGTAAGATATCTTTCGAGGATGTTCATGGTGATGATATATAAGGCCTAACAGATCTATAAGAGCCGCTACTAAAAACCTGCGACAATCAGTGATTCTCTGGGTTTATCTACACCGTCAACACGGCTGCATACCGGAGTATGTCTTACGCCACTCTTGTGTAGGGTTTAAGGTCGAGCTGTAACGTGTC
>NZ_JBPCXO010000058.1:0-30760 GCF_051008435.1 Endozoicomonas sp.
TCGATGAATTCGATTAAATAGGTCAACTATTCTCACGAATCCATCGAAGCTGTCTAGAACGCTCAAGACTGTCGACTCGTTCTACTGAAATTTATGCTCGAAAGCATAAGTCCGACAGGCTCCTAGCTCCTGCCTCCATGCAGTCGTACTGTGTCAGAGCTTGTTTGATGTAGGAAAGTACACCTGCACAAGTCTTCCTTGTATCTGACCCCTTTACGGTAGCACTGAGTCCATGATTCATTGAGAACGCGCCCTTAGGGCTATCGCCGCTGTTTGATGCAGATTATACTCAGCTGTTGATCATTGCCGAAACAGACTTGTTGAAGAACGACTGTTTTGGTGGTGAATGATTATCCACTGTAGATCAAGGAGCCCTTCATGAGAGCACGCTTGTCCAGAAAAATACTGCTCAAACAGTCCTTGTGGTCATTCTCAAAGGTTGGAATGAGCAGTATTTTTAGCTCAAGGCTGTTTGCCCTCATGTTCACCACTCTTCTGCTTGCCGGGTGCGGTCAGAAGGGAGATTTGTATCTTCCAACGGATGGTGACGCACAGCAGTTGACTCATAGCGAGTCAGAATAATCAGTCCCGGAGAGCGACAGGTGCCCAAAGCGCATAAAAAGCCATGAGCTAAGAAAAATAATTTGCTTTTCCCGGGAGTATGAAAAGTGGCAGAGCAAACTATTTTTCACGGTAAATAAGCATAAAAGCGCTCTCCAGAAATTTCATGATAGAGAGTAAGACAGTCTGATGGATTGGTTTCCCAGCCGTGACGGTGAGCTTTACGCTGAACAGGTCCCCGTTACTCAAGTTGCCGAACAGTTTGGTACCCCAGCCTATATTTATTCCCGCCAAGGGTTTGAAGAAGGCTTTAATGCCTATAAACAGGCGCTGGAAGGGTGGCCTCACCTGATTTGTTACGCCGTCAAGGCCAACAGCAATCTGGCTGTTCTGAACGTTCTGGCAAAACTGGGAGCGGGTTTTGACATCGTGTCTGTCGGTGAACTGGAACGTGTCATTGCAGCCGGTGGAGAAGCCTCCAAAGTGGTTTTCTCCGGAGTTGGCAAACAGCGTCATGAAATCAAAAGAGCCCTGGAGCTGGGGATTCACTGCTTCAATATAGAATCAGAAGTCGAACTGGAAAGAATCCAGGAAGAAGCAGAGGCCATGGGTAAAGTAGCCGCTGTTTCTGTCCGGGTGAATCCGGATGTGGATGCCCAGACTCACCCTTACATTTCTACTGGCCTGAAAGACAACAAGTTTGGTATCGATATTCAAGCTGCGCCTTTAGTTTACAAGCGGGCAGCGGAGTTACCCAACATTGAAGTCGTTGGGGTTGATTGCCACATTGGCTCCCAGCTGACGACCAAAGAGCCTTTTATTGATGCTCTGGATCGTTTGCTGTTGCTGGTCGATCAGCTTCGTGAAATGGGTATCACACTAAAGCATCTGGATATTGGTGGCGGACTCGGTATTTCCTATGAAGAGCATGAGCACCCACCCACACCTGCAGATTATCTGGGTCAGGTAAGAGAACATCTGGCTGCCAATGAGCACCACAGCCACCTGGAAATTGTGGTTGAACCCGGACGCTCTATTGCAGCTCAGGCAGGTATGCTGGTGACTCAGGTTGAGTTGATCAAGCAGTCTGAACACAAAGCCTTTACGGTGGTGGATGCAGCCATGAATGATCTGCTGCGACCCTCCATTTACAGTGCCTGGCATGGTATTGAACCGGTGGTGGTTGATCACCAGAAAGAAGAACTGTTTTGTGATGTGGTTGGACCCATCTGCGAAACCGGTGATTTTCTGGGTAAAGACAGAAAACTAAAAGTCACTGAAGGTGATTTGCTGGCGGTTCGCTCGGCAGGTGCCTATGGTTTTGGAATGAGCTCCAATTATAACTCCCGCTGTCGCCCTGCTGAAATCATGGTCGATGGCGATCAGGTGCATCTGGTTCGTCGACGGGAAAAGCTGGCTGACCAGTGGGCTGACGAAATGCTGCTGCCGGAAGGATAACTACTGCGCTATGTTGTTGCACTTTACAAAAATGCACGGTCTGGGCAACGACTTTATGGTTGTTGATATGGTCACGCAGACCGTTCGCATAACACCAGAAAAAATACGCAGCCTGTCCGATCGGAATTTTGGTATTGGCTTTGATCAATTGTTGATTGTTGAGCCGCCTACCGATCCGGATATGGATTTCCGTTATCGGATCTTCAATGCTGATGGCAGTGAAGTCGAGCAGTGTGGAAATGGAGCGCGCTGTTTTGCGCGCTTCGTCAGAGACAAGAAACTGATCGGGCGTGACACCATTCGGGTTCAAACTTCCGGTGGCAATATTGAGCTGACCATTGAAGAAAATAGCGATGTGACGGTGGATATGGGAGTGCCCAGGCTGGAACCTCAGCAGATTCCGTTCAAGGCTCAGTCAACACAAACCACTTATGATCTGGACGTGGATGGTGAGCGTTTGACGGTTGGTGCGGTTTCCATGGGCAATCCTCATGCGGTATGGCAAGTGGATGATATTAACCGGGCACCGGTTGAAACCCTTGGGCCCAAAGTGGAAGGGCATAGTCGTTTTCCTAAACGCTGCAATGCGGGCTTTATGCAGGTACTGGATGCCGGAGAGATTAATCTTCGGGTGTTTGAACGCGGTGTGGGTGAAACCCTGGCCTGTGGTTCAGGCGCTTGTGCGGCAGTGGTTGCGGGTCGTCTGCAAGGTTTGCTGGATGAAAAAGTGCGGGTGAATCTCCCAGGCGGAAGCCTTCAGATTCGTTGGCCGGGAGAAGGTCACTCGGTTATGATGACAGGAAGTGCCACCAGAGTATTCGAGGGACAAACACGGATATGACAGACTCGGCCACCAGTGAAACAGCCCTGAGCGGAGAGAGTGCTTCTTCGCAAGACCAGGCCGCTTCTATCACAGCAGATCAGGTTGTTCAGTATCTGAAGAGCCATCCTGACTTTTTTATGAATCAGGATGAACTGCTGCTGGATCTCAAGATTCCCCATGAAAGAGGTGTAGCGATTTCACTGGTTGAGCGTCAGCTACAGTTGCTCAGGGATCATAATCTGGAGCTACGGCGCAGGCTGGGTAAGCTGGTGGACGTTGCCCGGGATAACGATCGTCTGTTCGAACAGACTCGCAAACTGGTGTTGGGTCTTCTTGAAAGTCAGGATCTGGAACAGGCGACGGAAACGCTGAAAGATGGTTTGGAACAAGACTTTGAAGTCGACTTTCATTCCCTGATTCTGTTTACCCGGCAACCTGCCAATCTGACCATTCGTGAAGAAGATCCTGATACAGCGGATGAAATTCTGGGTGATCTGCTGTCGGGGTTTCGGGATAAACAATCTTCCGGTCAGAAAGTCATTTGTGGACGAATGAAATCCCGTGAGCTGGAGTTCCTGTTCCCTGACAATCACGGTGAAATAGGTTCAGTGGCCCTGGCTCCTCTGAACTTTCCAGATAATGTCGGTGTTCTTGCTTTGGGTAGCCGTGATGAAAATCACTTTCGGGCGTCCATGGGCAGTCTGTTTATTGGTTATCTCAGTGACGTGACCAGCCGTGTCATCAGTCGTTTACTTTAGCTCTCAGGAATCGTCCGCATTATCCATCAAAGCCAAAAGGTTCTCTGCGTATTTGGCCATGGCGTAAAGGTTGACGGTTTTTTGCTGACTTTCCTTATCTGTAAATTGTTTAAGGTAGGGTTTGAGTGTTTCCGTTACTTTATGACAATGCTCTTTTAGCTTCGGATAGCTTTCCAGATTGTCCAATTCTTGCCGAAGAGTGGTCATGCTTTGCGTAGGCAGCAGCATTTCTGGGGGGTAACAAACCAGGTTGAACATATTCTTGTAAGTCGTATCAAATTTTTTTGACGCACCCACATTCGCCCCGGAGCTAAAGGGGGCGGCCTCTTTAAATTCCAAGTAGATATTTTTACCCTTAAGCTCCCCCTTGGAGCCTTTAGGTAGCAGTGACAAAAGGTCCTGCTGGACAAATACGCTGCAGGATGTATTGTCATGCTGACGTTGTGTTGTCAGCATCAGAATTTGTCCATAGGGCTTCTCAGGCTCTTCTAAAGCAAAAGAAAGCAGATGCATTTTGCCTTCGGGGCTTGAACTGGATTTTAATTTCTCATAGATAGCCTTTAGTTGTATTTTATGGCGAGTAGAGCAACGAGAAGGTATTGCCTCTGTAAGGGCTGGTAGTAGACGAGCAAGGCCTTTGTCACCCGTTATCGGCTGGTCAACATGATGAGCTGGTACATTAATACCGAGTGACCCTGATAAAACAGCCATGACCGAATGCCCATCCCAAATCAGGAAGCAAACGACTGGATGTCCGGATGCGAAAAATACAATAGGCTTCCATCGGCCTGATTTGGATCCGTGTTCAGTAGAGAATGCACCGGCATCGTCAAGCAGGGAATCAATAATGCCCTCAACTGTCCGCAGGTTGCTCTGAAATTCCGTCGTTAATGTGTGATACGAAATATTTTTCAGGCCACTTCTGATTTTTGGGTTATTGGTTGACAAGTCTTGTAATAGGGTTTTAATCGCTTTTTCTGAAAGTATTGGATTGGGTTGCCCCTCCTGGTCATATGCCACATTAATAAGAGACGGGTAAACAGTAGCCAGCTGGACCACCTGATGATTAAATGTTTGCACAAACTCAGGTAATGTTTGTACATAAGTCGTGTCAGGGGCGTGGATATCCTGGATAACTTTTTCCAGATAATGTCGAGCTTCGCATTTTATCCTTGAAGTCGTTTTGCAGGATCGACAATGAATAGGGGTATCGATCCTGAGGATGGATCTTGGAAGTTGCTTGAAAGTGGAAGAATGTACTTCCGTTTTAGTATCGGCCGAAGTGTAATGAACAATCAAAAATGGGTTATGATTGATGTCAGAAGGTGTTGTTCCAGCTGCTTGCATATGTCCTGTCCTTGGATTCATGCTAAATGATTACTGGGTTTGATGATTTTCAGGCTATTTAGTTCCCAGGCAGCGATGAACGGAAAATACAGCCCACCTCAAAACATGCAAATGGCTACAAAGCCTGATAAAGCTGTATTTTTATAGAAAAATACCTTGATGGCTTATCAGTGCTCAGAGAATACCCAGGAGGGAACCACTATAATGCCTTCCCTGCAGCAGGATATTGATGCTTTTCTCGATTATCTTAAGTTTGAAAAAAACAGCTCTGTTCATACCTGTTCGGCGTATCATAGAGATCTGGTGAAATTACTGAAGCAGGCTGAAGAGCTTGAAATCAACCATTGGCAAAAGCTGGAAGAGCGTCAGCTCCGGGCATGGCTGGCAGAACTTCATGGCAGTGGCCTTGGCCAGAAAAGCCTGCATCGTCTTCTTTCATCCGTTCGCAGTTTTTATCGTTATCTGAACCGTCAGGGCAGGGTTGAAGATAACCCGGCCCAGAGAGTGACTGCGCCAAAGGTGGGTAGAAAGTTACCTGTCACTATGGATGCCGATCAACTCACCACGCTTCTTGATCAGGATGATGATGACCCATTAGTCATCCGGGATCTGGCTATCCTGGAATTGTTCTATTCCTCAGGACTGCGTTTGTCAGAACTGGTTGGGCTGAACCTGAACAGCTTTGAGGATGAGTTCAAACAGGTGAGGGTTCTGGGTAAGGGCAGAAAAGAACGCATACTGCCGGTGGGTCGAAAGGCTCGAGAAGCGATACAGAAATGGCTGGCAGCAAGAATTGTGTTTCCAGAAAAAGACACTGAAGCTCTGTTTCTCTCAAAGCGAGGGAATCGTATCAGTGCCCGTCAGGTGCAAAATCGTGTGAACCAGCTTTCCAGAGAGGCGGGTCTGTCCGGACGCATGCATCCCCATCTGTTGCGACATTCGTTTGCCAGTCATTTGTTGGAGTCCAGTGGCGATCTCAGGGCTGTTCAGGAGCTGCTGGGGCACAGTGATATCTCCACTACCCAAATATATACCCATCTTGATTTTCAGCATCTGGCCGACGTATATGATAAGGCTCATCCGAGAGCACAGAGAGTCAGTCAGGAGCCGACAGGGGAAGAAGGATTTGTTGTGGATAAAAAACCTTCGGCCAATAAAGAGCCTTCAGCAAAAAAAGAACCCCAAAGGAAAAAATAATGGTAAAGCTGATTACGTTCGATCTCGATGACACTCTGTGGGATAACATGCCGGTGCTGATCCGGGCAGAACAGAAAGCCTGGAAAAGGCTTTGTGAATACTGGCCAGAAACCCATGAAAGAATGAACCCCAATGAAGTGTTCGAGTATCGGGTAAGGCTGTTGGAAGATCGTCCGGAGCTTAAATATCAGATTACCGAACTGCGTCGTTTTTCCCTGCAGCGTATCTTGCAGAAATGCAACTGTCCCGAATCCAGAGCCCAGGAGATTGCCGGTGATCTGATGCAGGAGTTTATGGAGTGGCGTCATGATGTGAAATGCTTTCCAGAAGTCCGGCCCGTTCTTTCTCATTTGTCTGCAGACTATACGCTTGCTGCTGTTACCAATGGCAATGTGGATGTTGAAAAGTTATCAGTCAGTGAGTTCTTTGACTTTTCTATCAGGGCCGAAGATTACAACAGCCTGAAACCGGAACCTACTTTATTCCTCAAAGCGATGAAACGAGCCGGAGTGACACCGGAAGAGACCATTCATGTAGGGGATTGCCTGAAAGCCGATGTGGGTGGTGCCGGAGCTCTTGGGATTGGTACTGTCTGGTTTAATCCGGCTGACAAAGAGTTCAATGGTGATCGTAGACCTGATTATGAGATTCGCTCTTTGACCGGGTTACTCAGGGTTCTGGATAAAGATCTTCAGCATAGTTTTTTGGCGGGTTAAATTGTTCTCAGACTGCTGCTGGCTGAGTAGCTGGCAACAGTCAGCTGTAAGTACCTGGCCAATTGCTTTCGCCTATTCTGAGCGGCGGCTTTTTCCAACCTTCTTCGTTCCAACTCTGGTTGCGTAGCTAAGGCTGCGCGCTCGACGTTGCGCCCTTAAGGCTGAAAAAATCCGCTCGTCAAAATAGAGCAAAGCAACTGCCCAGCTACTTATTACAGAATAAATAGGCCATGAGAAAAGGTAATATTTTCGTCACTTTCGTTGGAAAGTAATGGCATAAAAATCAGCTTTCCATGATTTGCTATTTTGATGAGCTCCACTGCTCTTAATAGTCATTCCTGAGAGGCGGTTATGAAGTACGTCACATGTTCATCCCTTGCTTTTACGCTATTAACGGTTCCAGCTCTGTCATCGGCCATTGATGACTCTGGCAACTATGCGATGAAAGATCAGAATGATTTCAGTATCACATTCAGCTGGTTCAATCGAGATAAGCCCGACCTCGACACTTTGCCCACTTATCCTGACTCTCCCACAACGCTTTCTTCTGATGGTTATATACCCGTGACCATTGAAGATGCTTGATTTTTCAACGTTTTTTAACATCCTTCGCAAATGCCAAAATTCACGCTAACACCTCAGCAAAAAACAAACTTGGAAGCGCGCCATAAACAGTCGCGAGATGCCCGAGAGTGTGACCGTATTAAAGTGGTATTACTGAGGTCTGAAGGATGGTCAGCCCCCTCAATTGCCCAGGCATTAAGAATCAGCGAATTCACCATCAGCCGATACTTGGATGACTACCTGAAAAAGGATGAACGCTGGGACATCCAATACACCGTTTCAGGCCTGAACAAGTGGCTTCACCAGAGCGGCTTCACCTACAAAAAGCCGAAGGGAACTCCTCACAAGGCTGATGTTAATAAGCAGGCTGAGTTTGTTGAGCACTATGAAACTCTGAAAGCCTCATTACCAGCGGATGAGGCGTTGCTGTTCATGGATGCAGTCCACCCAACGCAAGCGACTAAAATCACCTCGGGATGGATTCGTAAAGGGGTCGATAAAATCATTAACACCACGGGGAGCCGTACCCGGTTGAACATTGTTGGTGCGATTGAACTGAACAACCTGTCAGCGGCTGTTTTCGATCAGTTCAAGACCGTAAACGGTGAAGCCATTATCGCTTTTTTTAGAAAAATTCGGTCTGCTTATGCCTCAATGTCAGTCATTCATATAGTGCTTGCATATAGTGCTTGCATATAGTGCTTGATGGTGCGGGTTATCATCGCTCAAAAGAGGTGGTTGAGGAAGCTGAGAGATTGGAAATAAAGCTGCATTACCTGCCACCCTATAGCCCAAACCTGAACCCGATTGAACGATTATGAAAGGTGATGAATGAACATGCCCGGAACAATGAATACTTTGCCAAAGCAAAAGAGTTCCGGCAAAAAATCAACCATTTTCTGGACGTTACCTTACCTGAAATAGGGACCTATTGGTCTTGATGTTGGCCTTACTGAATTTCTTATTGATAGTGAAGGTCACAAGACAGAAAACCCAAGAATTCTGAAAGCTTCACTGGCTCGACTTGCAGCAGAACAAACGAAACTCGCCAGAAAGAAAAAAGGCTCTACCAACCGAGCAAGACAAAAACGAAAAGTTTCGATAATCCATGAGCAAGTAGCCAATCGTCGCTACGACTTCATCCATCAGGTAACGGCAAAGCTGGCTGACAAAAACCACGCTACCACTATTGCCGTAGAAGACCTGAACATCAAAGGTATGGTCAAAAACTACAAGCTCGCCAGAGCAATACAAGATGCAAGTTGGGGAATGTTTCTGACGACACTGGAATACAAGTGTCGTTGGAATGGCAAAAATCTGATCCGTATAGGAAGGTTCCAGCCAAGCTCCAAACTATGCAGCTGTTGTGGTCATAAAATGGAATCCATGCCCTTGTCAATTCGTGAATGGGAATGTCCGGACTGTCACTCCGTGAATGACCGTGACATCAATGCCGCACGAAGCCGCACGAAGCCGCACGAAACATAAGAGATATTGGTTTATTCTCACTTGCCCTTTGCCGCTCTATGGGAGTTTTGCTCAGTCGACCGTACTCCCCGGTACGGCACTCCTTCGCAAAATCCCTTAGTGCGACAAATGCCTGCGCGAGATTCGGGGCAGTTTATGAAATATCCGGGTTAGCTGATTCGCTGGGACGCAGCGATTGTATAAAGAGTCCCCCTGTAGCAATACCTGTCAGCGCAGGTGCTACAGCGAAAGGTGCTACAGCGAAAGGTGCTACAGCGAAAGGTGCTACAGCGAAAGGTGCTGAGAGTTCTCAGCATGGGTCACAAGAAGCCCCCACTATAGCCCCCACTCCCACTACAGCCCCCACTATAGCCGCATCAGCGGCTTAGTGGTGGGAGTACGTCACAGGAATGAATAATCAGAAATGGCAGGCAAAGGAGGGTTGTCTATAGTTCTCTGGCAATTAAATCGCTAGCTGGAGTATTCAATGTCAGAGCTTAAAAGAATAAAAACAGTCGAAGATGTCAAACAATTGGTCAATCACCGAAAACTGAGCCATATCAAGGTGGGTTTGTTTGATAATGATGGTGTCCTGCTGGGTAAATACATGGGCAGGGACAAGTTTTTCTCTGCTCTGGATTCCGGGTTTTCATTCTGTGATGTGGTATTGGGTTGGGACTGCCAGGATCAAATATACGACAACACTACATTTACTGGCTGGCATACCGGGTTTCCTGACAAACAGGCGAGAATTCTGCCAGACACTGCCCGCAATCTACCTGATGAAGAGAATATGTTGTTGTTTCTGGCAGAGTTCTCTGGTGATGCAGAACAGGTGTGTCCCAGGGGGCTTCTTCGCAGAGTGATTGATAAGGCTGCCAGTATGGGTTTTTTGGCAAGGGCTGCCTGTGAGTATGAGTTCTTTTTGTTTCAGGAAACACCGGACTCTATTCGTGAAAAAGGATATCGGAATCTGAAGCCCTTTACACCAGATGCTTTTGGTTATTCGGTGATTCGAAACTCAGTGCACTCAGAGTTGTATCACGAGATTCTGGATATGGCTCAGAGTATGAATTTCCCCATTGAGTCGATACATCCCGAGACTGGCCCGGGTGTGATTGAAGCGGCATTAGTCGTTGATGATATTCTGTCGGCGGCGGATAAAGCGGCTCTTTTCAAAACGTTCATGAAAGTGCTTGCAGAAAGAAAGGGTCTTATGGCGACTTTTATGGCCCGGTGGTCGTCTGAACAGGCAGGCCAGAGTGGCCATATTCATATGTCCCTGGTGGATGCCAATGGACAGTCTGTATTTTATGATCCTTCACAGCCCCATGGCATGAGTGCTGTCCAGAAGCATTTTATTGCAGGTCAACAAAGATTAATGCCTGAATTTCTTGCTCTACTGGCACCGACTATCAACAGTTATAGACGTTTACTGCCTGGTCACTGGGCTCCTACCAGAGCATCCTGGGGGGTAGAAAACAGAACCTGTGCTCTCAGGTTAATACCAGGTAATGAAAAAAGTCAGAGGGTGGAGTACCGACTGGGTGCAGCGGATGCCTGTCCTTATCTGGCACTGGCTGCGGTTCTTGCATCCGGACTGTACGGCATAGAGCATGGATTGGAGCCCACAGAAGCTGTATCCGGTAATGCTTACGCCCAGAGCTCTTCTGGTGAACAAACGTTGCCCCGCTCTCTGTATGAGGCGGCTCAGATGCTGAAAGGTTCAGAGGCCGCAGTGAATTACTTTGGAGAAACCTTTGTAGAGCATTATGCCGCTACCCGTGAATGGGAAGAAATGGAGTTCAGAAAACATGTCACGGACTGGGAGCTGGCACGATACTTTGAGATTATTTAATCCCATTGAAAGGCTCAGAGGGGCAGGTGTACTTGATCAGAACCGGATGCAAAGCCTTGGGTGCAGGATTTGGTCAAAACCAGGAAAAGGTAGGCAACCTGCTGACGATTCAGTGAATGTGTCAATTTTTAGTCTCCTGAGGCGGCTTGTTGCTAAAGCTACAGAGAGGGAGGTGTCTCTCTTGGAGAAGAAAAAGCTTTCACGCTAAAATAATATAAAACTGGAAGCCGCTCTCTGGTCAGGCTTCCAGAAATCTAACATCAATATCATTTGATTGAACATGAGGAATGGAGTCCAGAATGAATAAGGCCACCTTCTCTATCAGTCTGAATTCACAGCAGGTTTTACAGTATTACCAGGGCAAGAAGAGTCGTGTCCAGGTCAATACCCGGGAAGGCTTTAGCATGAGTATTCCCTACGACATCCTACTGAAATTTGTCACCCGTGAGGGGGTTCATGGCACCTTCGAAATTTCTTATGGATCGGATGGTAAGCTGGGCGAGCTTCGAAAGATCCGCTGAGTTTTCCTTATTCGGTCATCGTGAATGAGTCCAATTAGCTCGGATATTTCATAAGCATGCTCCCAGCCCTCGATTGTCCCTTGCCGCCTCAGGAAAGTTTGCTCGGTCTACCGTATTCCCTGTTGCGGCGCGCCCTCACCCAATTCCCATCAGAGTTAATGATAACTTTTGGGCCTTAATGATCAGCGCAGACTTCCTTTAAAATATCGGCCAGGGACTTCACTGCAGGGCCCGCATAATCCTGGTCAGAATAAATCAGGTAGATCGGCGTCGAGAGCCGTGAGGCTGAAGATCCAATGGCTTTAACAGACCCGATGCCAGTTCCTGATCGATGTGGGCGGTTGGCAGCCAGGCAAAACCAAGACCTTCGGAAATCATTCGTACCGATGTACTGATATGGCTGACGGTCCAGCGCTCTGAGGCTTCAAGCCAACCGGCATCGACTCGTTTAATGCCAGAGTCCCTGATGACAATCTGGCGGTGCTGCTTGAGATCATTCAGGCTCAGTGGCCTGTTGAGCAGGTGCAAAGGGTGGTCTTTGCGGGCTACAGCCTTAAATGTCACCTTCATCAAGGGCTCTCCCATAAATCCCTGGGGCACCAGACCACTGATCACCAGATCTCCCTGGCCAGTGGCCAGCATGTCAGTTGTGCCTGAAAGTACCGTCTCAACCAGCTCGATATGAGTTTGCTGGTATTCAGATGAAAGTCTTTTCAAGCAGGCTGAGAGCAGTTGTGGTGGAAATGTGACATCCACGCCCAGAATAATACGACCTTCCCAGCCCTGAGAGAGGCTGTCGGCCACTTTCTCAATGGCGTCAGACTCCTTCAGCAGAGATTGGGAGCGTCTGATTAACACTTTTCCAGCTTCAGTTAACTCTGCTTTTCTGCCTTTGATGACCAGTATTTCAACGTCCAGCTGTTGCTGAAGCTTATTAACGGCATAGCTGACCGTTGACTGGCTTTTGTGCAGCACTTCTGCGGCTTGTGCGAAGCCGCCATGCTCAACTACCGCATGCAGCATTCGCCATTGTTCAAGGGTGACTTTAGCCATGACTGACGATCTTTTGATCTAATAATTCGATATTTATGAGCAGTATTTTGCGCTTTTTATTCGTAAAAATCGATATTAAATTTAACTTAACCAAGACCATTTAATCTTTGAGCGAAGAAGGCTGTTTCATCCATTTGGGGTGCAATGATTTGCCCATAAAAAGCCATGAACGAAGAAAAATACCAGAGATAAAAAATGAGCACTATCCTGCATATCGATTCGAGCCTGTTTGGGTCACAAGGGCAGTCAGGACAACTGTCCAGGCAGTTTGTTGAGAGATACGTTCAAGCGCACATTGTGGAAAAAGTGATTTATCGAGATTTGGTCTCAGAACCGATTCCTCATCTGACGGCAGAGAGTTTTCAGGGCTTCAGCCTGCCAGAAGAAGAGCGGAATGTGCAGCAGAAGCATATCGCAAACCTGTCAGAAGAGTTGGTCGGTGAACTCAAGGAGGCCGATATACTGGTATTGGGCCTGCCTCTCTACAACTTCACCATGCCATCAACCCTGAAGACTTACTTTGATCACATTGCCCGTTCAGGTATTACCTTCCGCTACACAGAGCAGGGCCCACAGGGGCTTTTGAAAGGCAAAAAAGCTTATATTCTGGCGGCCAGAGGAGGTAACTACCATGGAACGCCTATGGATACTCAAACCGCGCTGATTGAGCACTTTCTCGGCTTTATAGGCATTTCTGATGTTGAGTTCGTTTACGCTGAAGGACTCGCCAAAGGAGGAGATGCAAGGGAAGTCGCATTGGGTAAAGCAGCAGAAAGAATCGATCAACTGGTGGACTGAAGTGGTTCAAGTAAGACGTTTATTGGATGTCATTCCTGCCCGTCCGGCTTCTGATGGAGCTGGGGTGAAGCTCAAAAGAGTGATGGGGTCAGGACAGCATAAACTCATGGACCCATTCCTGATGCTGGATGAAATAAAAGCAGATGGTTCTGGTGATCTGGGATCAGGATTCCCAGCCCACCCTCATCGAGGCATCGAGACGGTGTCGTATATGAAGAAGGGAGGGTTCAGGCATGAAGATCACCTGGGTAATCAGAGGTCGATAAAGTCGGGAGGTGTGCAGTGGATGAAGTCTGGAAAAGGGATTGTTCACTCTGAGATGCCCATTCTTGAGAATGATCAACTGCATGGTTTTCAGATCTGGTTGAACATGCCCGCTGCCCAGAAAATGAGTGATCCTGAATACCTTGAGATCAGTAAGAATAATTTCCCTGCTCTGTCGGGCGAAGGTTGGCTTGCAAGGTTGCTGTTGGGAGGGGTAGAAATCGATGGTCGTCAATACTCAGCGCCACTCCAAAGAAGTGCCACGGAACCCTTGTTGTTGGATGTGTCGCTGAGTGAAGGCAGCACAATGAAGCTCCCTGTCAGTGATATAAAGCTGATGGCCTATGTCTATGAAGGTCAGGTAAAACCTCAGGGTGAAACCGATCAGATCATTAGTGAATCTGAACTGGCTGTTTTCTCTGAAGGCGGTGAACTGGTTCTGAGAGCTGAAAAGCAAGCAGGTCTACTCATACTGGCGGGGCATCCGTTGAATGAGCCTGTTGTGCAGTATGGACCTTTTGTCATGAACAGTCGGGAGGAAGTAATGCAGGCTGTTCAGGAATATCAGAGTGGGGAGTTTCTGAATTAGGAGTCTGCCTGTTTGCAGACAGACTCTGTGGATATGGGCGTTTCGCTGTTATCAGGCTGCAGCGGTGATGATCAGATATTTTTCCATCAACTCATCGTTAGACTCGACATTACTCGGGTCTTTGGGGATGCAGTCGACAGGACAAACCTGTTGGCATTGCGGCTCGTCGTAGTGGCCTACACATTCAGTACAGAGATGAGGATCAATCTCGTAAATCTCCTCGCCAGGAGAAATAGCACTGTTAGGGCACTCGGGCTCACAAACATCACAGTTGATGCAGTCATCAGTAATGATCAGTGACATGATAAAATCTCCAGTTTCGCTTCAACGTTAACGCTGAAGCCGCCAGGCTCAGGTGCTCTCGCTATGGGCATTGGGGCCAAACTTACCCTTGAGGGCTTCCTGAACACAGGGAGAGACAAATTTGTCGATATCTCCACCCAGTGAGGCAATCTCCCGTACCAGCGTAGAAGAAATATAGGAGTACTGCTCAGCAGGAGTCAGGAACAGGCTTTCGACACTGGGTGCCAGAATCCGATTCATATTAGCCATCTGGAATTCGTATTCGAAATCCGAAACAGCTCTCAGGCCACGGAGAATTACAGTGGCTTTCTGCTCTTCCAGAAAGTGAGCGAGCAGAGAACTGAAACCAGTCACCGAGACGTTATCAAGGTGATCTGTTACTTCTTCCGCCATTTCAACACGTTTGGCCAGGTCAAACATGGGCTTCTTTTTGGGGCTTTCTGCTACTGCAATGACTACATCATCAAAAATTCTTGCTGCCCGTTCTACCAGGTCCAGATGGCCTTTGGTTATAGGGTCAAAAGTGCCAGGGTAGATTACCTTGCTCATTGAAAGTGCATTTCCTGCTGATGTCCCAGGAAGCCTTTGAGCTCGGTTGACCACAGCTTGAAAAGGTCAATAATCCGAAAACTCTATGACTTCACAAATGCTTATAGTGAAGGACAGTGTGTCTTTATCTGCCCCTCTCATACTGAAAGTAGTTGAGGCAGAGTGCTTCAATCTAAAGATAACGAAGGCCGAATGTTATCGAAATCAATCAAGGGTGACAAACAACCTGACTTAAAACAGGGCATTTAGATGATAAATAGTTGTTTTTGCAACGTCTGTAAAAGGTCAGGGAAGGCGTTCGGGCCATCAAATGACGGCTCGAATCAGGGGTCAGGAGCCTGAGAGGAATTTGATCATGTTCTTCTTCAGCCAGGTATTGTAGGGAGGGAATATAAATCGGGCACTGTTAAAGCGACCTTTGGAGAAGACAGATTTTGCTTTGGACAGTGTCTGAAAACCTTCGTGTCCATGGTAATGCCCCATACCTGAAGGCCCAACGCCTCCAAAAGGCATATCATCAATGGCGACATGGAAAAGGGTTTCGTTCAGGCAGACGCCTCCGGAGTGAGTATGTGTCAGGACTTTATCCTGTGTCTGTTTGTTTTCACCAAAGTAATACAGCGCCAGAGGACGTGGGCGGTCATTGACGAATTGAATCGCTTCATCAATGCTGCCTACCTCAATAATGGGCAGTAAAGGACCAAAAATTTCTTCCTGCATGACACTCATGTCTTCAGTGGCATTGAGAATCAGGTGAGGAGGTAAGCGACGAGAACCATCTGTTATTTCCTCATTGTTGCCAACCCGGATTTCAGCGCCTTTGCTTCTGGCATCTTCAAGGTGACTGAGTAATCGCTGATGCTGTCTCTCGTTGATAATAGCGGTGTAGTTCTTACTGTTATTCACTGACGGGTGCATGCTGCTGAAGGCCTTGAGATAGGCTTCTACAAACGCTTCTTTACGTTCTTTCTTGACCAGTATGTAGTCAGGTGCAACGCAGGTTTGTCCGGCATTCAATGATTTGCCGTAGCAGACACGTTCAGCTATTTCCTGTATCGGAAAGTCGTCATCAATAATAACAGGGGATTTACCGCCGAGCTCCAGAGTGACTGGCGTCAGGTTCCTGGCAGCCGCAGACATGACGTGCTTTCCAACTTGGGTAGAGCCAGTAAAGAGAATATGGTCGAAGGGCAGTGCTGTGAAAGCAGCTCCGACTTCCGCTTCACCATTGACGACCGTGACCAGGTCCGCCGGGAAGATATCCGCAATCACTTCGGCGAACAGCTTCGAGGTGGCAGGTGTGAACTCAGACATTTTGATGATCGCCCGGTTACCCGCAGCCAGAGCCGTTGCCAGAGGTCCTACCGCCAAAAAGAGAGGGTAGTTCCAGGGAACAACAATACCCACTACTCCCAAAGGTTGATAAATAACCTTCGCTGAAGCCGGTTGCAGAGTGATTGATACATGTCGTTTACTGGGCTTCATCCATTTGGCCAGATTCTTGCTGCAGTAATCTATGGATGTGAACGATGGCATAAACTCGGCCAGCAATGAGTCTGTTTCAGCCCGGCCTTCAAAATCTCTGTTCATGGCATCAACCAGAGATTTCTGGTGTTTCTTCAAGCCCTCTTTCAAGGTTTTTAACCATTCTCTTCGCTGCTGAAGAGAAGGGCTGGGCTGCTTCTGAAAGGCTCCTCTCTGGGCATCTAGTGACGTTTTCATTCCTGCGATCAGACTGGAAGAAATATCGCTGGCGGTCATTTGATCCGGTGAACCAGTCTCTGTAGTCTGGTCAATTTCAGTAACGCTCATGATGCAGGTCTCCTTCGCAAATCTGTTTTTTTATTCTTTGCCCGGGAGCCTGACTGAGCTATTGATCTTCGCTCAGACTCCAGAAGGTGGTGAAGAAACGAATGAGAGTCTCGGATAAAAAATGGACCAACATTGCAGTTTCTGACTTTATGCCTGACTAAGTACCTAACCAATTGCTTACGCATATTTAGGTCGGCGGCTTTTTCCAGCCTTCTGCGTTACAACTCTGGTTACGTAGCTAAGGCTACGCGCCCGCCGTTGCGTCTTGAAGGTTGAAAAAATTCACTCGCCCAAATATTGCAAAGCAACTGGTCAGGTACTTAAACTTGGTTTAGAGTATTTACTCTAAATTGGAATTTATCGACTTGTTGGCAGGATTTCAAGGGTATTTATGGCGGTTAAAACTCGGGATCGCATTTTAGACAGGGCTTTGGAGCTTTTTAACAACCAGGGTGAAAGGACGGTAACCACCAATCATATTGCCGCAGACCTGGGTATTTCTCCCGGAAACCTCTATTACCACTTTAGGAATAAAGACGAGATTATCCTCGCACTTTTTCAACGACTGATTGATAACATTGCCGTCAGAATTGCTATCCCTGAAGACCGACCACTGAACTTTCAGGATAAGCGAATGTTTCTGGAAGTGGCCCTGGCCGGTATGTGGGAATTTCGCTTCATCTATCGGGATGTTCATGGCGTTATGAGCCGGAGCAGCGAACTTCGGTCAGCCTATCAGAAGTTTGCAAAGCTCTCTCTGGAAACACTGGAAATGATTATTGCAGGACTTGTGTCGTCAGGTTTTATGGATGTACCAGAGCAGGAAGTTGAAGCACTGGCGCTGAACAACTTTATGGTACTCAGTAGCTGGCAGGAGTTGGTAACCGCTGCTTTTCTGGAAGACGATGAAGTGTTGCCAAAAAAGCTATACCGAAGAGCTTTCTATCAGATTCTGCTTATGGATCGGCCCTTTGTTTGTGAAGTGGCCAAAGAGCCGTTCGCAGAGCTGGAAGCAGAATACTATGTGCCTATGAGTATCCTGAAAAAATGACTTTATGTTCCTGAAAATCCAGAATTTATGACGAGAAATAGCTGTTCAGAAAAGTGGGAATTCGCTCCTCAAGCCAATATTGGGGGCACAGGATAGAACCCTGAATAAAGCCCACGTGCCCACCAGCGGGAGTTAGCTCAAAACAGATATCCTGAGATAATTCTTCCTTGAGTGGCAGAGCTTGAGGAGTCATGAAAGGGTCGTCCTCAGAGTGGATGACCAAGGTCGGTACAGCAATATCTTTCAAGTAATACCGACTGCTGGATCGTTGATAATAATCCAGGCCACTTTTAAAGCCATGCAAAGGGGCTGTGACCTTGTGGTCAAACTCTTCGAAGGTCTTTACCCGTGATCCCTGGATCAGGGATGCCAGTTTTTGAGCTTCCTCATGCCAGCCTTGAGACTGAAACAGTTTTATTTTGTCGTAAGCCTGCTGGTAAAGGTCTTTGAGGAAATTATCCCGATAAATACGTGAAAGGCCTCTATTCATTTTTGCTGCGCAGATGTCCAGCCTGAAGGGGACTGAAACAGCTACGGCGCAAGCTAGTGGACAGTTTCTTGCTTGTTCACCCAGATATTTCAACAGTACATTTCCGCCGAGAGAATATCCTATGGCCGCCATAGGGCGACCTGGGAAACGACGATTCATTTCTACCAGAATGCTGTCCAGTTCGGCACTGTCGCCGGAATGATAGCTGCGTGCCAGATGGTTGGGTTCACCGCTGCAGCTGCGAAAATTCACCGCCACACTTTGCCAGTCCTGCTCAAACAGTTTTTGCTGTAAACCCAGGATGTATTTCGAATTTGAGCTCCCCGTCAGCCCATGTAAAAGGACAACCAAAGGGGATTGTTCGTTGTTTCCGCACCAGTCCAGATCCAGAAAGTCTCCGTCTTCAAGTGTTAATCGTTCTCTGTGTCTTTCAGGCGTTTCGTTTTGTCGAAGCAAAGGAGACCAGAGAGTCTGACGGTGAGGACCTGAAAGCAAGAAGCTGGTTTGAAACGGCGCAGATGAATTCATTTCAGGCAGAGAGCACTCGGTAAAAAACGGATTCGATTATATCGGATAAAAAGTAAACAAAAATACATCTATTTCTGTTTTAATGTCAGAAGAACTTAAATGACGACTGGTTCATTTAATTCTAAATTGGTACGTTAGTACTTAATAATAACAATAATGATTGGCACCGAAGCATGAAGATAAAACCTCTCAGAGGCTTACTGCTGCTAATAGCTCTTGGCAGTCAGACAGTAAGCGCTCAGGAAAACAAAGTCTGCTTTTACGAACATCCGGAATATCAGGGCAGTGAGTGGTGTTACGGTAATGGCGATGTAAGCTGGATAGGTTCGCAGCCGAACGACAAAATTTCTTCCATTAAACTATACGGCGATGCTTATGTAACTATTTATGAGCATGGTAGCTATGGCGGTAAGAAAACGGTCGTTATGGCGAATACCTACAAAATGGATGATCTTGGAGATGCCATCAGCTCGTTCAAGGTCAGGAACCGAAGTAGCAGGAATTTTGCCTGTCTCTTTGAGCATCCGGGCTTTCGTGGAACGCCTTTCTGTCTTCAGGAAGGGCAGTCAGCGAACGATTTGAATCACTTCTCCCTGGGCAGGAATAAGGCATCCTCCCTGATTGTATCCGGCCTATCCAATGTAGAAGTGTTTGAATACCCAGACTTCCATATAGGGAAAGAATACAAAACATTAACCCGCAGTACTTCCAACCTGGAGAAAAGGCCGGGGAGCTGGCTGGAGGATAATATCGATTCTTTCAGGGTGACAGCTCGTGCCCCCAGCGCTGCTGAGAAGGCGTTGGATATTAATGAAGCGTTGGGTTTCAGAGCTCCTATCCGTCAGACGACAATCCTTTCTTCGCACAATGCGTTTAACAGTACTGCTTACTTCAGTGGACAGCTGATCCCCGGACCTAATCATCGCAGAGCCATGATCGAACAGCTGCAGCTGGGTACCCGATTCTTTGAGCTGGATGTCAGGGCAGGCAAGAATTACCTGAAGGTGTGCCATTCAACCGATTGTGGTCAAAAAGAAACCACTCTGAGAAGAATGCTGGCGGAAGTTGATAGCTGGCTCAAAGGTGCAGACGACAATGATGTTGTTTTCTTCTTTCTGCAGGATGATATCAAGGGTGACAACAAAGGCTATGAACAGCTACAGAGAGATGTTGAGTGGATGGGTGAATCAGTCTACACCATCAGTAGCTGTCAGACTGTCCCTATGGGTCTGAATTTCGAGAAGATCAGGCAGAGTGGTAAGCGGGTGTTCTTCTACAAAAGTGGAGGGTCTACAGGCTGTGGCACAGCTCCTGGCGTTATGCTGGGGAGCGGCTTTGAGAATAATATCGGTGTCGCTTCCATTGATGTAAACCGTGACTATACCGATTCAGATCGTTTCCTGCGCTCTCAGGAGTGTCATAACCATTTTTGTCATGATGTGGTCTCTGCTGATGAAGCCAGAACCGGTATTGAAAACGGCGTGAATGCTTTTGGTCTGGATATGCTGGAAGAGAGTGATCTTGATAACAGCTCTGGAAGACTGAATAAGCAGCTCTGGGCCATAGGGCCAGAAGATACAGCCAGTGCTTTTGCAGAGGGGCGCATCGCTGTTTTCAAGACCTCAGGAAGCAGACATATGAAACTGGCCTGGGATCAGACTCTGCCTTATGCCTGTCGGTTGTCCTCCGGGCAATGGCGTATGTCTTCAAACAGTGGCCTGGCTCATCAGGGAGCAAACATCTGCAGTACTGAGTTTTCAGGTTCTACCTTTGATACACCTCTCAATGCCGCTGAAGCAAAACAGCTGAAAAACAGCATCAATACGACTGTGCATGTCAACTTTGCTGTTGATGGAGGGCATTGGCAAGCAGGTCACTGGAGCGATCTGGGCAGTCGATAAGAAGTGGGCTTTTCTAAACCATTATCTAAATAGAAATGAATAGTAAGAATCTAAAAATAATAAGAATGGACACACCATGATGCACAACAATATAGCGACATCGTTACTAGCTAAGTTGAGTGGTCTTTTGCTCCTGACTTTTTCTCTGATGTTTTTTGCTACTGGCAGTCGGGCAACGACGGATAATTATCTGATCGGTATCGGCAAGTGGGATGTAACGGGTACTGCCGCAGAAATAGGGATGATGGGTTACGCCGATACAGGGCAAAAAAGCTCAGGGATACATACCCGGCAGTTTGCCCGAGCCTTTATTATTGGCCAGCCCAATGGCAAGCGAGTGGTCTTTGTTAATGTCGATGCCGGGATGGTTTTTCAGGCCGTCAACCAGAAGGTTGTTGAAGCGCTTGAAAGTCGGTATTCAGGGGTATACTCAGCGGAGAATATAGTGCTTTCTGCTACTCATACCCATGCTGCTGTAGGTGGGCAATCTCACTACACACTCTATAACTTCACCATCGGTGGTTTTATTGAGCAGAACTACGACACGATGGTTGAGGGTATTCTCAAGGCTGTTGAGCTGGCTCATGAGGACCTGGCCCCAGGGCGTATTTTATATGCCAGTGGCCAGCTCAATAATGCCAGCATGAACCGTAGTTTGATTGCTTACAACAATAACCCGATCCAGGAACGAGAAAGCTATGGCTCCAGTATTGATCCAGACATGAAAGTGCTGAGATTTATGCGAGGAGATCAACCTGTTGGAATGATCAGCTGGTTTGCTGTTCATCCGGTCTCCATGACCATGGAAAATACCCTGCTCTCTTCGGATAACAAAGGATACGCCCAGTATTTGTTTGAGAGGAAGATGGCATCTGCTGGTCATGATGATTTCGTTGCAGCTTTTGCTCAATCCAATAATGGGGATATGACGTCTAATCTCTGGCTCAATGGTAAAGGGCCGACAGAAAATGAATTTGAAAATACCCGTATTATTGGCGAACGCCAGTTTGATAAGGCCTGGGATATTTTCTCCGGAACCGGTGAACTGCTATCAGGCGTTATCGATTTTCGTCATGCTTTCAGAGATTACAGTAGTCAAAGTGTTGATGGTCGTTATTTCGCGGATGGTCAAAGTCGCAACACCTGCGTTGCAGCATTAGGCTATTCCTTTGCAGCAGGTACTGAAGACGGCAGGCCAGCTGGAGATACCTGGTATGAGGGGCAGCTTCAATCAACCATCATCTCAAGCATTCTTTCTACGGTACTGTTTTTTCCCTCTGAGGCTGATAGAGAATGCCACAAGCCAAAACCTGTTCTTTTGGCGACCGGTAAAGCAGTCCCTGTTCCCTGGACTCCTGAAGTCCTTCCAGCCTCAATATTACGTATTGGACAGTTCGCGATTCTTGCTGTGCCTGGAGAATTTACCGTCATGTCAGGACGGAGAATCAGGCAGGAAGTGGCAAGTGTGATGCCTGATATTCAGTATTCAACCATTGCCGGACTATCCAATGCATATTCAGGGTATGTAACAACACCAGAAGAGTACGCCACTCAGCATTATGAGGGAGGCTCTACTCACTTTGGCCCCTGGACGTTACCGGCATATCGACAGACATTTAACGACATGGCTGCTGCTATGAAGGCTGGCTCTTCTGTCGCATCCGGGCCTGAGCCACGGGATCTGAGTGGATTTCAGGCAAACTTTACAACCGGTGTAGTGCATGACCAGACACCTGTTGGAAAGTCTTTTGGAGAGCTGGTGGACGCTTCGGAAGTTTATGCGTCTTATAAAGTCGGAGAAAAGGTTAAGGTGCGGTTCTGGACTGGACACCCGAGAAACAACCTGAGAACTATGGATACGTTTGTTGAAATACAGCGCAAAGCCGGAAGTCAGTGGCAGGTTGTTGCAACGGATAATGACTGGGAAACCCATTATATCTGGAAACGGATAGACGGTTTTTGGGGAACCAGCCAGGCTCGAATTAAATGGTTTATTCCTGAAGGGACTCCTGCAGGCACCTACAGGATTGTCCACAAGGGAGATAAAAAGACCATCTTTACCGGCAAGATCAAGCCGTTTGTAGGAATCAGTCCTGAATTCCAGGTGAACTGATTTTCGGGAGCAGAGCCTGAAATCAGGTTCTGCTTCCATTGACGGTTATCGACCTATTCTAAAAGCCTAATGACTTCGGCTATCAGGAGGCATCAGTGCTGCGGACTTTACGACTTTATCAGTTATCGGGTTTTGGTGGTTTACGAATAGGGCTTCTGCTGCGGTCACGATTTAGTTTGTCACGTTGATAGGGGTTGCTGGCCCGCTCCCTCCGGCTTCTTCTTTCGGCTCTTCTTCTGAGTTCATGCCTGTACGATCGAAAGATGGGTCTCTCCTGCTGTCCTGTAGCGTCTTCACAGTCTTCCTGGTTCGGTTCTGGCAGCATCAGAAACAGGCGGAGAAGGTTTCTGAATACGCCCAGTAACATATGCATGAGAGCTTGTTGTGATTGATTATTTTGCTCTGGCGTTGCAGGGATAAACAGTCCTCCAGAAAAGCCGTCCTGATACCAATAACCCATGGCTTGTTTGTTAATGTTCAGGCAAGAGCGGTTGCCTAACAGGCAGTCCAGCAACCTGCCATGAATTATCCGCCTTTGGTTCTGAGGAAGGGGTAGGACTGTTGTTTCCGGAATAACATAAATGTTGAACTTTCTATCAGATTGTTGATTCTGATCTGAGACCACTTCAATACAATCCTGATCCGTTCCTTTTAAAAAACGGGTTAAGCTCCTGATAAATTCTTTCTCTTCTGAATAACGGGTTGCCAGTGTGTCCAGGCAAAATGTTGTTTCAGGTTCTTCATCAGGCTCTTCATCAGGCTCTTCATCAGAGACTTCCAGCTGAGGCGTATCCTCGTCTGGTTCTTTATCCGGTTTATCTTGTTGATTCCCCAAAGTCGATGAAGCATGCAAGCCGAGCAAAAAAGACACAGTGAATAGCAACAGTAGTCGTGTACACGGAAGCATCCTGTAATCGCCAGAGGGTGATTAAAGCTTCTAAGACTAGTAAACGAGCTGGGGTTTTGCAGTAAGAAGAGAAACAGGAGCTGAGGGGATCAGCTCCTGTGGGTAAGGCTGATTAGCAGATGCGATCGGCCTTGTAGTAAACGTCAGCCTTGTCCAGGCCGTTGTCATAAGCTGTCTGGCCGGTACGGTCAGACTTTCTAAGGTTTTCGCGAGACTCTGCAGTTTCTGCTGGTAGCAGATGATTTACAGCAGCTTTCTCGCTCAGCAGTTCTTCTTCGGTCTTCTTCATCATGCTCTGACCGTATTCGTTGATCTCCAGACCTTGAACGATCTGGTAGCTGCCGAATTCGCAGACACATGGGAAGGAGTAGTAAATGCCTTTGGATACGCCGTAGCTGCCGTCAGAGATGATGCCCATGCTGACCACTTCGCCATTGCTGCCCAGTGCCCAGTCATGTACGTGATCCAGAGCAGCCTGTGCGGCTGAAGCAGCGGAAGACAGACCGCGCCATTCAATGATTTCAGCACCACGTTTTTGGATACGAGGAGTGTAATCTTCCTTGTACCACTTTTCGTCTATTTTGCTAATCGCGGACTCTTCACCCAGAACAACAGCGTGATGCACATCCGGGTACATGGTTGGAGAGTGGTTACCCCAAACGCAAACACCGTCAAGGTCGGATGGGTTAACGCCCAGCTTGTTGCCCAGGATGCCTTTGGCTCGGTTATGATCCAGGCGGGTCATGGCGCAGAACTGGGAAGGATCCAGGTCCGGAGCATTACGGGACAGGATCAGACAGTTGGTATTAGCCGGGTTGCCGACAACCAGAGCTTTAACGTCGCGGTTAGCCACTTCGTTCAGTGCTTTACCTTGCTCGGCAAAAATAACAGCGTTAGCTTCCAACAAATCTGCACGTTCCATGCCCTTGCTACGAGGACGGGCGCCTACCAGCATGGCGTAGTGAATGCCACGGAAACCGTCGAATGGGTTGTCGTGCAAGCTGATACCGTGTACCAGTGGGAATGCGCAATCTTCGAGTTCCATGGCCACGCCACGCAGCTTGTCCATAGCCTGAGGAATCTCAACCAGTTGCAGAATAACGGGTTGATCCGCGCCCAGCATTTCACCGGCAGCAATTTTGAACAGAAGGGAGTAACTGATGTTACCTGCTGCACCTGTGATTGCGATACGGACGGGTTGTTTCATGTGACCACTCCTTAGAGTTCTCGTCTGAAAAGAGGCTGTTTGAATAATCTCAGCGGCGAGAAGGTTACCTAGAACGATAGGTTAAGTCCACTACCGCGTGGGTTATGTTGTTTTTGAATGATAGGATTTGTGTCGTTCGTTCAGCTATTTTTAGCGTATATCGAGTCGCGGGTGTGATGATTTGGGACCAGTAAGTGCTTTCATTTTTTCAGCGTTATGGATTGACCCGGTTTTAGAGTCAAATTTCCAGATCGGAGTGACTCAGTATGAAGAGCATTTGTCCTTCCCTTCTCTACTTTTACCTGAATTCAAGTCGGCAGTTGTGGTCAGGCCGCCAGTGGTTCTGGGTAATGGTGCTTTTGAACCGCCAGACAGAAATCAGTCTTTAGTTTCTGTCTGTTCAGGCTGTATAAAGAAATCATTATTGAGGCTGTTTATTTTAAAGGGTATTGCAATAAGTCTGGTGAACTATCTGGCTCAAGAAGTTTATGAGAGTAACCTGCTGGATCCTCATTCTCATCTTTACCATTTGATCGCCTTTCTATACAACGATTTGATCGATAGTGAGGGTGAAGAGATTGAAGCTATAGCAATAGACGATAGTTGGTATGAAGATCTTCCTCAGCCATTTCTGTCTGGCCTTTTGGATCTCTATGATGAATTGCTCAATTCAACGACGGGCTATTTGCTCCTGCTCCAGTGGTATCAAGAGGAGTCTGATTTTATTGCGTCGGTTTTCGAGAGAATGAATGATGAATTTCCTGGTACCCGGAAGCGCTGAAAAGTCAGAGTGACAGGGCTCTTAAGAATAAAATAATAAGCGGCATGAGCCGCTTTTATCAGAATCAGGAGGTTTGAGTCTCTGAGCGTTTCGTGGCATTCAACACAATGGCCTTCTGCTCTTCCTGACTGGCCCGACTCCATTGGGCTATTTCTCTACGGCTACGAAAACAGCCGGTACAAACCTGATCTTCATTAAGTGCACACTGACGGATACAGGGAGATTCTACTTCACTCATAATGTTTATCGCTTAGCTACTCAACACTTAACAGGTAATAACTCAGCTGGCCTGCAGTCTTTGTTTTAATGACTGACCAGTGGGAAGGGGTGGGCAGAGGTGACAGCTCTTTTTCTACCTCGATGTAAATCAGGGTGTTGCTGTGAATGTATCCATTGTCATTGAGCAGACGACATGTTTCTTCCAGTAATCCCTGCCGAAAAGGAGGGTCCAGGAAAATCAGGTCGAATGCCTTGTCAGCAGACTGTTGTAGCCATTTCAGACTGTCGGTGCGAATGACTCTGGCATTTTCTGCCTGCAGGGTTGCCAGGTTCTTTCCAAGCAGTGAAGAAGCCTCTGCAGCGGCTTCAAGCAGAGTGGCTTCTTTGGCCCCACGGGAAAGTGACTCAAGAGATAGGGCGCCAGTACCACTGAAGCAATCGAGAACACGGGCTCCTGGAACGTGTGGTGCCAACCAGTTAAACAGAGTTTCTCTTACACGGTCTGAAGTAGGGCGCAAGCCAGGCAGGTCTGCTACGGGCAGTTTACGACTGCGCCATTGACCGCCAATGATTCTTAATTGTCCGCCACCTTTATTAGGGCGTTGCTTGACGGCTGCTCTTCGCGCCATTGATCACTCCCGTTAATGGCATTAAAACAGCCATGAGCGACAGAAAAATCTTCCATCACTTTTGAGCGATAAAAGATTTTTCACGGTAAATAAAGGGGACGATTGTACATCAGTTACCGAAAGAGATAACCACAGGTTTCTGAGGAGATACCAGTACTTCCAAAAGATCGCTTGCACTGGCTGTTTCGCTGGGGCGCTTGCAGGCAAGACTGGGTGAGAGCTTCTGGGAAAGGTTATCGGACAGTTCAACTTCCAGGTTAATGAAGTTCCCGTGGTTCATAGGTCGAACTTTCAGGGATGCGTGCCTGGGAGCATGGCATTCACTGTTAAAGTAGCAGCGACTTTGCTGCTGGTGCTCAGGAATATGGTGTCCGAAGAAACTCAGCATGAGGACACCGAAAATGGCTGCCAGACTCCAGTAAAAGATATGTCGACTGGATATGGGCTGATCCTGCTCCATGGTTTTGACTCGAATAATAGTAATAGGTTTTCAGTGTCTGCAGATAACAGCCAGAGTCAGCTGCAGACGAATACGTGCAGGAGTTCACTATAGCTCTTAATCATAAAGTGCGGTGGGATTGGACCTTCAAACTAAAGGAAAGCGCCTGGTAACGGGTGATGCTAAGCAATGCTGAAAGCTGGACTAGCCTTATCAAGTCAAAATAATCCTCTGAATTGGCTGCCAAGTTTGGTTTTACAGCTTCCAACCGATGCAACGACCGTGATGCAGCTTGTCATACACTCTGATGAAATCAACATAGCCACTTTTAATAGATGCAGCCAATGTCATGAGAGTAGTAAGGAATAAGCTCTTGAAAGTCTGTTTGATGGTATTTTCATTGTAAAAAGCTTCATTCGTTAAAAGCTGTAAGATAGGATACACAGTTCAATAGACCCACCTGCTTTAATACGGTGACCCTTTTAATCCATTCTGATGAAGTAGTTTATGTTCGGTTCTCGCAAGAGTGATGAGAAAACGGCTAAGAGACGTTTTTGGCCCTGGGGACGCAAAGAAGAGAAAAAAAGCGAGCCAGCCCAGGTTGTAGAGGAGAGTCCGAAAACCGAGCCGGCAGCAGTTCCCCAGGAAGCAGTTGCCCAGGCTGAAGTCGTAGAGACGGTTTTAGAAACAACAGAAGAGGTCGTTTCTGTTGAACCTGTTCAGGCAGAGCCTGTGCAAGAGCTCCAGCCTGAGGAAGTGACCAGGGACGCGCCTCAGGAGCAGACTTTTGAAGCTGCTGAATCTGAGCCTGAGCCTGTGGAAGTACAGGCTGAAATCGCAGAAGAAAAGACGGAAGAAACCGTAGAGGCTCCAGTCGCTGAAACGGTTGATACTCCACCTGCTATAGCAGAAGCCGTTCAGCCTCAGGAAGAGAAGAAGGGCTTTTTCGCTCGCATGAAGCGCGGGCTTGGCAAAACCCGCAATGCTTTTGTTGATGGCGTTGCAGAAATCTTCGTTGGTAAAAAAGAAATTGACGAAGAGCTTCTGGAAGAGCTGGAAACACAGCTTCTGGTATCTGATGTAGGTGTTGAAGCTACAACGGAAATTATTGAGAAGCTCACGAAGAAAGTGAAATACAGGGAGCTGAACGATGCCGATGCATTGATTTCTGCCCTGAAGGCCGAACTCAAGGAAATTCTTGAGCCTGCTGATAAACCACTGCTTATTGATGAGCAGAAAACCCCTTACGTTATTCTCGTTGTGGGTGTTAACGGCGTAGGCAAGACGACAACGATTGGTAAAATAGCACGCAAGCTTCAGGCCGAAGGTCGTAAAGTTATGCTGGCTGCGGGTGACACTTTCCGTGCTGCTGCGGTGGAGCAGTTGCAGGTCTGGGGTGAAAGAAACGACATTCCGGTCATTGCGCAACATACGGGTGCTGACAGTGCTTCCGTTCTTTATGATGCCTTCGAAGCGGCTAAAGCCCGTGGGGTCGATGTTTTGATTGCAGACACAGCAGGTCGTTTGCATAACAAAGACAATCTGATGGAAGAGCTTCGCAAGGTTAAGCGGGTTCTGGGTAAGCTGGATGACTCGGCACCTCATGAAGTGTTGTTGGTGCTGGACGCTGGTACAGGCCAAAATGCTCTCAATCAGGCCAAGGTTTTCCACGAGTCGGTTAACCTGACGGGGATGGCGCTTACCAAACTGGATGGTACTGCAAAGGGGGGAGTGGTTTTTGCTCTGTCCAAACAGATGCAGTTGCCGATTCGTTTCCTCGGAGTTGGCGAGCAAATAGACGACTTGAGACCCTTCTCTGCCGATGAGTTTGTAGAAGCTCTGTTCGATCCGGTTGAGCCGTGAGTTAATCCTGCCTGATAATATGCTTGCGGGGTGGGAGGTTTTCCACCTTACTGGCAGTCAAGTTTCTGAAAATCGGACAGAGTTCTCTTTGATCTCTGTCCGACTTGAATACAATAATCATGAGCGAAACGAATAAAGTAGCAGGGAAGGCCTGAATGATACGCTTTGACCATGTCACCAAGCGTTATCCCGGTGGGCATGTGGGGCTGGAACAGACCAGCTTTCATCTGCATCGGGGTGAAATAGCTTTTCTTACCGGCCATTCTGGTGCGGGTAAGAGTACTCTGCTGAAACTTATTATGCTGATGGAACAGCCTACCTCCGGCAGTATCTGGGTAGGAGGGCACGATACCAGTAAACTGGGGCGTGGTCAGATTCCTTATTTTCGCAGAAACATAGGCCTGGTTTTCCAGGATCACCAGCTGCTCTTTGATCGATCCGTTTTTGATAACGTTGCTTTGCCGTTGATTATTGCTGGGTACACTCGCCATGAGTGTGCAGGTCGGGTTCGGGCTGCCCTCGATATGGTGGGGCTTCTGGATAAAGAAAAAATGAATCCGAATCATCTTTCAGGTGGTCAGCAACAACGCGTAGGTTTAGCTCGAGCGGTTGTTAATCGGCCTCCCCTGATTCTGGCTGATGAGCCTACCGGTAATCTCGATCCCAATCTGTCGGCTGAAATCATGCAGCTGTTTGAAAATTTTAACCAGGTCGGTGTAACGGTTCTGGTGGCCAGTCACGACCTGGCGCTGGTGGCCCGTATGCGTCATCGTATTCTGACTCTGGACCAGGGGTACCTGGTTAACGATCAGGAGGTGCGTTAACGTGTTTCCAAGAAAAAGTGTCAGAAACAAGGACGGTAGTCGAAAAAAACAACCCGAGGCAGCTGTTCCTAAAGAAGCCGAGGTTGAGAGAGGGGCAGCGAGAAGAGGGGCAACCGGCTTTTCTATGGCCTATCTGAAAAGTCTGCACCGGCAGGTAGCCGGTGATTCATTGCGCCGGATTTTTAAAACACCTTTTGCTTCTTTCCTGAATTGCCTGATGATTGCGGTGGCTTTTGCGCTACCTGCGATTCTTGTTTTACTGGCCAATAATCTCCAGACATTGGGGCATGGCTGGGAAGGTCAGCCGAGAATCTCTCTTTATCTGGAAAACAAACTGGGCCGAGACCAGATTAATCGTCTTAGGGTTGAAGCCAGAGATGATCCAGATATTGAGCAGTTTCTTTATATCAGTCCGGATCAAGGTCTGGGTGACTTCCAGGAACGGGCTCAGATGAAAGGGGTTATTGATGCACTGGGCTTTAACCCATTGCCAGGGGTTCTCGAGTTGACTCCCAAACTGGGGCTGAATGCCGAACAGCTTAATGAACTGATGAAAAAATATCAGGTCAAACAAGGGGTTCTGGAAGCCAGGCTGGATCAGGAATGGATTGAACGACTTCAGTCAATGACGCAATTGCTGGAGCGCTTTACCGTCATACTATCAGGGCTTCTTGGGATTATCGTGCTATTGACGATAGGTAATACTGTACGTCTCAGTGTTGAGAGTCGCAGGGCTGAGATAAAAGTGATCAAGCTGGTCGGTGGGACCGATGGTTTTGTCACACTGCCATTCCTTTATATGGGAATGTGGTATGGACTGGGTGGTGCCTTGCTGGCATTACTGATTATTCTGGGAGTGCTGGCCGGTTTGATGTCTGGAGTGCTTGAGCTTGCTTCCCTTTATGGCAGTAGCTTTACACCTGAAGGCCCTGGCTTTGCAATGTTCTTCTCATTATTAGCTTCCGGTATATTCCTGGGGGTGGCAGGTGCAGCAGTGAGCTGCTATCGTCATGTGCGAACTATAGAAGAGCAACCTGTCTAGGAGCCTGTCGGACTTAAGACTATTTCGGCCTGAATTCCAGAAAGAACGGCCCAATTATTCGATGAATTCGATTAAATAGGTCAACTATTCTCACGAATCCATCGAATAATTCGACACGTTCTACTGAA
>NZ_JBPCXO010000059.1:0-6561 GCF_051008435.1 Endozoicomonas sp.
CATGTATTGTGAAAGGGTGCATCGTGCGGTAGTCGGGCGAGTAGTACTTCTCACTTTCATCCCTGATAAACAATCATTTGGGTCAATTATCAAATTTCGGAACACGCTGTCAATGCGTAAGTCCTAAGGAATACAGCCAGTATCTGATTTATATGGCAGGGCAGATGCTGGCGAACTTGTTAGTGTATGCGTTCACGGATCCATTACCTGATGGCAAAAAGTCTGGCTCTCTGAAACAGTACGATGAGCTCTCCAGAGCCAATGCTCGTCGACTGAATCAGGCCAAACATATTGAAATTCACCAGAAGCGTCTTTTATCCCAGAAAGCTCTTGAAGCCAAGGCGCATTCCGATGAAGGCATCACTTATCACTACTGGAAAATAGTGAATGACTGGGTTCAATACCATTGGCCTGATCGTCGTCTCTAATGCTTAATTTTTGCGATAAAGCCGCTGTGGCCTCCCTACTGAGCCGTAGTCGAGGTCACAGTGCAGCTCTCCCGTGGTGGTGAGAAATTCAAGATAGCGTCGGGCTGTGGTCCGGCTCATGCCGTTTAATTGTCCTATCTCATCAGCATTAAAGCTTTTACCGGTCGTATCCAGACACTTTCGAAGCTTTTGCAAAGTGATCTGGTCGATGCCTTTGGGCAGGACTTCAGCACGAGTTTCAGCGTTCTGCTGACTGGATAACAGTTTGTCGACTTCTGACTGCTGGAGTTCATTGCTGCTGTCCAGACGGTGACGGAACTCGAGATAGCGTTGAAGTGACTGTTCCAGTCTGGAGTAAATCACCGGCTTCAAGATGTAATCAAACACCCCGCTGTGAAGGGCTTCTTGCAGCGTAGCTGCTTCCCGGGCTGCGGTGATCAGGATGGCATCCTGCTGCATACCTTCACTGCGGAGCTGTTTTAGCAGATCCACTCCGGTGCCATCGGGCAGATAAACATCCAACAAAAGCAGATCAGGCCTGAGCACAGTGACCATTTGAACGGCCTGCTCAAGGCTTGTGGCAATACCTGTTACTTCGAACGTACTCAGTCGTTCAATAGCCATCCTGTGCAGCTCAGCAATCCCTGTCTCATCCTCAACAATTAATATCTTTGGTTTGTTCATGCGACTTCGGTATATAGACGGTGAAGCGGGTGCCTGCGGGCTTTACATCATCAAAGGTTAGATAACCCTGAAGCTGTTTTACTGCCTCTTTTACCAGGAATAGGCCATAACCATGCCCTTCTCCTACCTTGCTGGTAGCACCTAGTTCATACACTGTATTTTTCAGGGTTTCCGGAATCCCTGCCCCATTATCTTCTACCTCAATGATCAGGTCATTGCCTATATCCGTCATTGAAAGGAAGATGGTTTTATTGCTTTGTTTACTGCTTATTGTGGAAATGCTGCTATTTCGGGTTTTGTGTTTATTTTCATGAAATGGAGTGGGCGATATTCCAGACTCACGGTTGTTGCTCGTGGCATCAAAGGCATTGTCAATCAGGTTGCCCAGAATGGTCACGATGTGACTGGTATCCAGTTCGTCAGGGATATCGGCAAAGTGACTGTCGGGATCAATATCCAGAGTCAGTCCCAGTTCATTGGCGCGATGGTATTTCCCCAGAATGACACCGGCGATCACAGGGTTGGGAATAGCACTTTGCAAAAAGGCAATGACGGACTGGTAGCCAGAGCTTTCCTTATGAATCAGTTCAACAGCTTGGTCTACGGCGCCCAGCTGAATCAGGCCGGAAATGGTAGAGAGTTTGTTGGAGTATTCATGGGTTTGAACCCGTAACAGATCGGCATAATTTTTAACCTGGATAATCTGCTGGTTTAATTTTTGAATCTGTTCGGTATAGCGCCAGGCGATCTCCCTGGGTTCTAAACCGTGAATGGTTCTCTTGAGTTTTTGACTGATCAGGGTAGCGGCAATCATGCTGAGACCCAGAGCAATCATAATGGCCATGGCCAGTGGTGTTGCCTGAGCAGAGGCTTTGGATTCCAGCTCGTTAATCAAATACCCTACTGAAATCACCCCGATGATATGGCCATCGTCATCAAAAACCGGTGCTTTGCCTCGGGTTGAAGGGCCCATGCTGCCTACAGCAGAGGAAATATAGGACTGGCCGTGTTTGAGCGCTAAATCATTGTCTCCGCCGATCATGGGCAAGCCAATTCGATTTTCCAGACGGTGTGCCAGGCGAATTCCGTTTTTGTCACCAATGGCTACAAAGCTGACACCCAGAACTTTGTGCATTTCGGTGACCAGCTTTTGCAGTGTGGGTGAGTCACCTTTTTTTACAGCTTGCCTGACAGAAGGAATCAGCGCGAGGGTCCTGGCCTGCTCCAGATTTTTTTTAGCAAGCTGGTGCTCCAGTTGTTCCTTGATATAGAACATTCCGGCCATGCCGGTGATACCGATTTGCAGCACTCCAAGGACCATCAGAGTGATCATTATTCTTGGTTGAATACCCATGGGGATAAACCGACGTAAAGCCCACGTACTGCTCATGGTGACTGCTTTCCAGACGTTTTCTACAGTGAGAGTGCGGCCATATCAGGCTCTGTAGCTATTTCGTATTTCAGGGTGAGCAGCACTTCCTGCTCACGGCTGTTGACGCCTCATTATGCAGGCAGCGTTATGTTAACGATTGCTGTACGTGTGTACAAATTAGTTGAATGCAGTCGGCACGTATAAGCATCTATATCAAAAAGTTTTGATATACCTTGTGGTGCTTGCTAGACTTCCGCTTTAGATAGATGGAGTAGAACCCTTTTGGCCACTTGCCAGAAGTCAACGGTGCAGCGTAAGGAGCTTAGCGTGTCGGAATCAGGATCAGTCGAGCAGCTGGCCGCTTTGGGAAAAGCGTATGGCGATGTACTGAGGCTTGAGATATTGAGAGTTCTGAGCACCGACTCTTTTGGTGTGCTGGAACTCAGCAGCCTCTTCGATATGCGTCAGCCTGCCATGAGCCACCATCTCAAGGTTCTCTCCCAGGCCGGACTTGTGAGTACCCGCAAGGAAGGCAATACCGTCTTTTACCGTCGGGCCTTGCCTCCCCAGGAAGGGATCAGCAGTGATGTCATACGTTCCCTTTTCTCAGCGGTCGACACTTTGTCGTTGTCGTCTTCTCTGATGAACCGCCTGATCAAGGTGAAAGATCAGAGAGCTGAGCAGTCCATGGCATTTTTTGCCCGGAATGTAGATCAGTTTCGTCAGCATCAGGAATTAATTGCTGACCATGATCTTTATGCCCGTTGTGTCGCAGATGTTCTGGAGAAAACCGAATTACCTGACCATCAGCGAGTGTTGGAGCTGGGCCCGGGCGAGGGCGATTTTCTGGAAACGCTGAGTGAGAATTTTCAGCGGGTCTATGCTGTGGACAACTCCGGAGAAATGCTGGCCATCAGCCAGCAGAGAGTAAAAGAGCGGGGCCTGGAAAACGTAGAGTTTATTCATGGGGAGATAGAAACCCTGAATGCTCTGGAAGGACAGTTTGACTGCATAGTAGCCAATATGGTGTTGCACCATGTAGCGACCCCTTCCGGTATCTTCAACTGGGTTTCAAGACTGCTGAAACCAAGTGGCAGTATGTTGGTCAGCGAGCTCAGCAGTCATGATCAGGATTGGGTAAGAGAATCCTGTGGCGATTTATGGCTTGGATTCAATGCTCAAGACCTTGATGGTTGGGCACAGGATGCAGGCCTGGAAATAGGTGAGTCCCAGTATCTGGGGCTGCGTAATGGTTTTCAGATTCAGGTCAGGCGGTTTTTCAAACCCCTGGGTTGAACAGTTTTTAAGAGGCGAAAAACGACTATGGCAGATTATACTCTGTTCACCTCCGAGTCGGTTTCCGAGGGTCATCCGGACAAGATTGCCGATCAGATTTCCGACGCTATTCTGGATGCCATCCTCAAGGATGATCCGGACGCTCGTGTTGCAGTTGAAACCATGGTGAAAACCGGCATGGTGATTGTAGCCGGTGAAGTGCGTACCGACACTTATGTTGATATCGAAGAGCTGGTTCGTAGCGTAGTCACTGACATTGGTTACAATCATGGTGACCTGGGCTTTGATGGCGAATGCGTGGCTGTATTGAATGCCATTGGCAAACAATCTCCGGACATCGCTGTAGGTGTTGATGAAACAGATGCGCGTGAACAGGGTGCTGGTGACCAGGGTCTGATGTTCGGCTATGCCACCAACGAAACACCTGTACTGATGCCTGCTCCTATCTACTACTCTCACGAGCTGGTTAAGCGACAGGCTGAGCTGCGTAAAAACGGCACTCTGCCCTGGTTGCGCCCGGATGCCAAGAGCCAGGTAACCATGCGTTACAACAGCGAAGGCAAGGTTCAAAGCGTTGATGCAGTAGTTCTGTCTACCCAGCATAATCCGGAAATTTCTCAGGAAGAGCTGCAAAAAGAAATTCTGGAAAAAGTCATCAAGCCCGTTCTGCCAGCAGAATGGCTGCATGAAAACACCAAGTACCACATTAATCCAACCGGCATCTTTGTCATTGGTGGCCCTGTTGGTGACTGTGGACTGACCGGACGCAAGATTATCGTGGACACCTACGGTGGTATGGCACGTCACGGTGGTGGAGCCTTCTCGGGTAAGGACCCATCCAAAGTGGATCGTTCTGCTGCCTACGCTGGTCGTTACGTAGCCAAAAACGTAGTGGCAGCTGGCCTGGCCGACAAGTGTGAGATCCAGGTGTCTTACGCGATTGGTGTTGCTGAGCCCACTTCTATCTCTATCGATACTTTCGGCACTGGCAAGATCGCTGATGCCAAAATTGAAGAGCTGGTTCGTGAGAACTTCGACCTGCGTCCAAAGGGGCTGGTTGATATGCTGGACCTGAAGCGTCCTATCTATAGAGCAACCGCTGCATACGGTCACTTTGGCCGTGAAGAGGAAGAGTTCTCCTGGGAACGCACAGACAAGGCTGACGCATTGCGTTCAGCTGCCGGTCTGTAATTGATACAGATCTCTACTGAAAAGGCTGCCATGTGCGGCCTTTTTTATGTCAACAGCCCCTGCCACAGAAGCCCATCAAACGATTTTGTCAGCTATTCTGACAACCCTGTCTTGAACCATTCAGAACTTCTGGGCTCTAGAAATAAAGTATTCCTAATTAAAGGATTCTGAAAACGCCTGAAGCAAAGGAGGTTGTCGAAAAAGGTAGCGAGCGCAGGCGAGACAAGGCAAAAAATGACGAAAAAGCGGAGTTTACATTCAGTAAATGAGCATTTTGAGTCATTTTTTAACGACGTATCGGCAAGCGCAGCCCTTTTGCGACAGCCTCAAAGGACGGCGGCAGACTTCAATTAACAGTGACAGGGACGTAGTTATGGATATTTTGTTTACAAATGATGGTAGTGACTTGTTTGCTCCAAGACTTGGTCTGACAACGGCAGGTAAAGCATTGATGGGACAGTTTAATAGCTCTTCTGTCACTAGTGTGCCGCCGACGCCCTACATTCAAGACGGTCATAATCCTGTTCGAGTCAGTACATCTGCTCCTTCGATATCATTAAATACTCCAATATCCGTTGTTCCTTCTTCTGGTTCTATGCTGTCTGGATTTAATGCAGATAGTGGACATTCCATGACTACTCCAGTGCTTACAGGTGAGAGCGGAGGGAGTCTTTTCGGTTTTGATTTTGATGAGGATCCAGGTGGTTTTCTTGCTGGATTAATAGGCAGTGATCCCGTGCCTGCACTGCCTCTACCCGGCGTAACAATGGACCCTGAAATGGAGAGAATGGCGATGGAGCTGGTTAATACTTCAGGGATATCATTTGAAGGATGGAGCGGTGGCATCAATCCGTTGAATCTCTTAACCACAGCCACTTCATCTACAGGCAGTGATTACCCCCATGGCTCCGGAATAGCTGCTTCAACGCCACCGGAAGCTTCTGAGGCAGTGGTTCAGGCGTCAAGACCTATAGCGAAAGCGGGTAAGTCAAAGAAGCCCAAGTCAGCGACCTTTATGGGTAAAAATCTTGAAGGGGTTGCGGAAAAACTGATGGCTGATGAAGCTGCCAGAAAATGTCCAGTAAACGGGCAGACCATCGGTGAGCGGGTAACAAAAGATAAGTTGACCAATATGCCGGTTGATGATTTCAATGCCATGCTTGCAAACAATGAGTTGAAAGATACTGATGTAGCTGTTATGAAAGAGTGGCGCCGCAGGAATAAGAATAAATTTTCAGCACAGGTCGCTCGCAAAAGAAAACGTGAAGAAGTTCAGGGCCTTGATGCAGAAGTGGATGATCTAAAAAAGCAGAAGATAGAGTTGGAGGAAAAACTCAAGTCATTGCCAGGCGAGATCAAAGAATGGAAAACAAAAGCACAGGCTCTTGAGAAAGAAGCGTTCGAAAAAAGGTGATTATAACCGGGTGGTTGAAGCCAGAATAGCGTCTGGAGATGCACAGGGCGCTAGGAGCCTGTCGGACTTAAGACAATTTCGGCCTAAATTCCAGAAAGAACGGCCCAATTATTCGATGAATTCGATTAAATAGGTCAACTATTCTCACGAATCCATCGAATAATTCGACTCGTTCT
>NZ_JBPCXO010000060.1:0-2195 GCF_051008435.1 Endozoicomonas sp.
CACTTCCTCAATGTTGAGTGGTCAGTACCCAGCAAGCGAGCTGCTTCACCAATCTTGACTAATCTCTTATCCATAGTGTGAGATTATGATAGATAATCATAGATTACTCAATACTGTTTCAAACCCCGGCAGATAAACAAATTCGATCCGTGGCAGAAATCATTCAGCGGGTACGCCCGGATGTGCTCTTACTGAATGAGTTCGATTTTGACGCTGAAGGTGTCGCCATTGACCTGTTCCAGAAGAACTTTCTGGGAGAGAGTCAGAATGGTCAAGAAACCATAGCCTATCCCCACGTTTATCTGGCGGAATCAAATACCGGGCTACCAAGTAAGATCGATCTGGATGGTAATGGTTCTGTAGGCGGACCCGGAGATGCTTACGGATTTGGATTCTTTCCCGGACAGTATGGAATGGTGTTGCTATCCCGTTACCCAATTGCTGACTGGCAGGTAAGAACGTTTCAGCACTTCCTCTGGAAAGATATGCCGGAAGCCTTGTTACCGGATAACCCGGATACTGAAGCAGAAGGTGACGATTACAGCAAAGACGCTCTGGATGTTTTCCGCCTGAGCTCAAAGAGTCATTGGGATATTCCGCTGTGGGTTGATGGTCAGCTGGTTCATGTGCTGGCAGCCCACCCAACGCCCCCTGTCTCTGATGGCCCGGAAGATCGCAACGGCAGACGTAATCATGATGAGATCCGCTTCTGGGCTGACTATGTAGCAGGTTGGAAAAAATCGTCGTATATCTATGATGACGCCGGTTATCGAGGTGGCCTGCCAAAGAGGAGTGCTTTTGTCATTATGGGGGACTACAACGCTGACCCGTATGATGGAGACAGTACTCAACGTGCTATCTGGCAACTGCTTGACCACCCGGCTATTGAAAACCAGTTTTCACCAGGCAGTCTGGGAGGCTGGCAGGATAGCCTGACAGAAGGTCAGGGCAATAATCAGCATAAGGGTAATCCTGTTCTGGATACCGGAGATTTTAACCCGGCTGGTCCAGGTAACTTACGGGTAGATTATGTTCTGGCTTCTAAACGGAGACTGCAGCGTGGCTGTGGCGGAGTATTCTGGCCTTCTGAAAAAGATCAAACGTATTCTCTGGTCGGGCCAGGTTTTCCTGTCGTTTCTTCCGATCATCATCTGGTCTGGCAGGATATAAAAGTGCGTCGTTTTAATTGGTAAACAGTCCAGGATGATGGCTGGTAGAGGGTTCACGCTAAGGGTGAACCCTTCTGAGAATTTATCGACTGACTGCAGCCATGGTGAGTCGGGAAATACAGGTTAACTGACCTTCCTCATTCTCAACCCTGATTTCCCAGACCTGAGTCTTTCTGCCAATGTGAACGGCTTTGGCGGTACCGGTCACCTCTCCTGACAGGGCTGACTTGAGATGGTTGGCATTGATCTCAAGACCCACACAATATTGATCTTTTGCACAGCAAAGATTGGCTCCCATACTGCCAAGGGTTTCTGCCAGCACCACTGAGGCTCCACCATGAAGAAGCCCGGCAGGTTGTTTGGTTCTCTCGTCTACGGGCATGGTACCCCGAATAAAGTCGTCGCCTATTTCAACTATCTTTATACCCACATGGCTGCACATATTACCTTCCATTCTCTGGTTCAGGCTTTCTGGAGTGGTTTCGGTCTTCCATATGGACATGGCAGGCACCTTTCATTCTATGTATGACACACCTTTATCGTGCTTCAGGTATGAATAAGTAGTTAGTTTCACATGAGGAGTTGCTATGAAACCCTGGGCGTCTTTTTATTTTGCAAGTATTCACTGGTCACCAAGAGTGACAGGAAAAACAATCCCTGGTCTTTGGCTGCTGACAATCCTGCTGGTATTTTGCGCTGCTGGAGTGCAGGCGGCTCCGACAGAAGCACCAATGAATCAGGAGGAAGCATACAACCAGCTGGAGCAAAAACTCAATCTCACTGATCAACAGAAACCCAGGGTAGAGGTTATCCTGAAGGAAAATATGGAGAACCTCAAAAAGATTCAAGCCACCGATGAGAACCGACTCAGTAAGGCTAGGAGCCTGTCGGACTTAAGTCTATTTCGGCCTAAATTCCAGAAAGAACGGCCCAATTATTCGATGAATTCGATTAAATAGGTCAACTATTCTCACGAATCCATCGAAGCTGTCTAGAACGCTCAAGACTGTCGACTCGTTCTACTGA
>NZ_JBPCXO010000061.1:0-29894 GCF_051008435.1 Endozoicomonas sp.
CGTCCCTGTGTAGCACCTTGCAAGTGCATTGTTATTAACACAGGTATTTTGCCTGAACAGCACAGAGGGCGCTCCTTTCAGTTCATTCTGTCTTACTTCTTCAGATCGTTAAGCGGGACTTAAGGAATGCAATAGTACTGCTACAGATATAGCGTTAAGATGTTAGAGTCAGATCACCTCCATTCAGTCAATGCCTGACCAGAAAGTAGGAACAAATACCTAGTGAACAAGCTTACCTGGGAAATAGCCCGCCAGGCACTGGAAAACTTTTTCAGTGAAAAGCCCTTTATTCTGTTTGCGACAGGAACTTCATGCGCACTGGACAGAGACTTTGGAATGCCTGCTCTCGAGCAAAATCTTAAAACTGAATTATCCACTGGCCTCAACAAAACCCAGCACAAAGAATGGCAAAACGTTCTCTCAGCACTTGCAAGTAATCCCAATAATTTTGAAGGAGCAATGGATTGCATTAAGGATGACGAACTGACTGAAAAAGTTGTCAACAATACAGCCCTATTTGTGGCAAAGTTGGACCAACAATACGCGCCAGATCTACTAACTGGTGAAAAAGCTTGGCCAGCTGCCAAAATGATATCGACTCTATTCGAACGCTATACCCGCAGTGCTGATAAAATACTTAGTTGCGCGACTCCCAACTACGACCTTCTAGGAGAGTATTCATTCTATCACTCAGGAATTCCTTACCTCACGGGCTTCTCTGGGGAGTTATGTAGAGACTTGAACTGGAAAAGAGCCTCTAAAGGTATGGTTAGCTATAGATTAGCTGGAAGAAATACAAGAAAAATAATAAAACCACATATTCGTCTTTTTAAACCTCATGGCTCCCTGAATACATTTCACCTAAACAACAGAATTGTTCAGTGCGACGCTTGGATCAAGGAGCCACCGAAACATGTTCAACGAGCGATGATTACTCCTGGCACAGAGAAATATCAGCGCTTGCATAGCTACCGAAGTGATCTGTTAGCTGAATATGATAAGGCAGTCGATACACACAACAGGTTCTTGTTCCTAGGCTTTGGCTTTAATGATACCCAGCTAGTTAATGCAACATTCAAGCGTAAACTGCAACAGGAACAATGCGAAGGAGTGATTATCACTCGCGATACCAATGAAAGAATTGAAGAATGGGTGCGTAATAGTCCCAAACTATGGGTAGTGTGCAAACAAGAGAAAAGTGATTCCACTCGGATCAGGAATAGCCAGTACGACGGGTGGCTGGAGCTTGATGACTATCAGCTTTGGAATTTTGAAGAATTTACCCAGGTTATCTTGGGCTAGGAGACCGACATGGCATTATTTCAATTCGACGATGAACATTGCAAGTACCTGTTTGGTGAAGTTCGGGAGGTTGATACCCGCAAAGTTTCAGTTTTAGTCAACAGTGACCTGGATCTTCGTAAGGCTAGAGTTGGCCAGTTGGTTGCCATTTCTATGGCTGATGGGGTAGAAACGTGGTTAATAGGCCTAATTGATAAAGTTATAAAGTCTGTTGTTCAACCAACCATCGCAGTTCTACCAGAAGAAGATGATGACCAAACAGAGGATGATGACCAGTTAGCTGACGAGCTAGTTGTTAACACAGTAAAACTAACTCTGATGGGAACCACCAGAAAAGGTTCTGACAAAGAATCATCAAGTTTTTCTCGTTCTCTCAACCATATCCCTGAAGTACAAGCCAAGTGTTATGTCCTGAAAGATACAAATCTTGAAAAGTTCATGGGCATATTGTCAAGCTCCACCAACCAATCTCACGCTCTGGAGCTGGGGACTTTTACCTTGGATGAAAAGGCTAAAGCATTCCTGGATGGCAACAAGCTTTTTCAACGTCATGCAGCTTTGCTGGGTAGTACTGGTTCTGGTAAGTCATGGACTGTTGCTTCAATTCTTGAGCGAAGCGCCTTACTCAACTCGTCCAACTTGGTGGTTTTTGACCTTCATGGAGAATATAAAAATCTAAGTTATGCCAGCCAACTTCGTATTCCTGGCCCAGACGAGCTTGAAAGTAATGGTGACGAATTGTTATACCTTCCTCACTGGCTCCTGAATACTGAGGAGCTTCAATCAATGTTTGTAGACCGGTCTGAATTTAGTGCTCATAATCAGGTTATGGTATTTCAGGACAAAGTTGTTGAAGAAAAAAAGAAAACACTAGAGTCATTAGGTAAAGATGATGTTTTAGCTGCTTTCACTCTGGACAGTCCAATTCCCTTTGATCTGGACAGTGTCATCACCAACATCTCCGATTTAAACGAAGAAATGATTCAGGGAGCCAGAGGCCTGAAGCAAGGCCCCTTCTATGGACAGTTCAGTCGACTTCTAACACGCTTAAAAAGCAAACTGAGTGACAGGCGCTATGGATTCCTTTTTCAAGCTCCTGAAGCGGCTCATGAATACAGTGCATTAACAGTACTAGTAGAAAAGCTAATTGGTTTTACCGGTAAAAACCAACAAGTCAAAGTCATCGATTTCTCTGAAGTACCCAGTGATATTTTACCGATTATTCTTGGCTTAGTAGCACGCCTGATCTATCAAATTCAGTTCTGGACGGAGCAGAGTGAACGACAACCTATTGCTTTGGTGTGTGATGAAGCCCATCTTTACTTGCCTCGTGGTGATATGAATCCTGTTGAAAAAAGAGCGGTAGAAGCGTTTGAAAAAATTGCTAAAGAGGGACGAAAATATGGGGTCGCACTTCTAATCGTCAGCCAGCGACCTTCAGATGTCAGCGAAACCGTTTTGAGTCAATGTAACAATGTTATTGCATTGCGCCTGACCAATGGTGACGATCAAAGTACTGTTAAAAAAATGCTTCCTGAAAGCTTGGAGAGCCTTCTGGAAGCCCTACCTATAATGGATGTGGGTGAAGCTCTTGTTGTAGGTGACTCGGTTCTCCTACCTAGTAGAATCAGAGTTCACCAACCGACAGAAAAGCCCCTAAGTGCTACAATCGACTTCTGGAGTTGCTGGCAGGAAAATGTTCCCACACCTGACTTTTCTAAAGTGGTTGAAAATATGCGACGTCAAAACCGCAGGCAACCACAGATAAAGAAGTGCAATTAAAGAAAGGCTTTCTAGCTGGAGATTTGAATGAAACGTCACTCACAGGGCATCAACCTTGATGAGGGTATTCCTCTTTCTACTGGGAAAGAGTTTGAACTTCTATACATGGAGCTGTTTCCCCAAGAAACGGAAATTCTCACTCACTGGCTAGATCAGGGTACTAAACCCCTGATGCTTGGAGGTCAGATTGGTACTGGCAAGACCACTCTCATCAATAAAGTGCTTAGCAGCAGTGATAACTTACCGGACATTACTCTCCACTTTGATCGTAATAGCGTCAACCCAAAGCAAGGTGAGTTCTATGCCATTGCTCTGGCAGGGTTTATTCAAACTGCCCTGAAAGCAGAAGCTGACTTATCTGCTATCAGTCTTCCTGAAGAGCTGAACCATAATGAGTGCTCTAACTGGGAAGACCTCAAAAGTATACTGGCTCCAGAAAAACGCACACTCACCGCACATCGACTGAGAAAGTCGATCATCTCGGAGTTCGAAAATGATACTGATTATATCGATAGAGTACTGACTGATATTGGAGCCTCGATCTCAAAAACTACAGATAAGCCACTTTCTATTTTGGCTTCGGGTATCGATAAGTTTGCAACCAATAGTTCTGCATTTGTGAGCTTGCAGGGGGTACTTGACACTCTTTGCAGTTTCAGAACTTTGTTTGAAGTCAATGCCGTTCACATATTTATTAAAGAAACAGGCAGTCGCTTCAGCAAAGTAGATAGACTTTACCTGACTGCTTGCTCAAGTGAACATATACTGGAGCTCTACTCCAAAAGGATGGGGGCTTACTTACCTTCAATCCCCAAGAAAGATTTAGAGGTTCTTGCAGAACTTTCCGCAGGTATTCCCCGCCAAGCATTAAGATTACTGGTACATTATCTTGAAGCTAGAAAAAAACGTAAAAAAGGTAATGAGCACTTAATCCGTGCGGCTTTAGCTACAGAGATGGACTTTTTTCTATATTCATTGAAACCTTCAGATGAATTGATCAATGTCATCAGAAAACAATCCTTTCTACTGGCCAATACAGTCAGACTGCCTGGAGATAAAGAAACTGCCCAGAGAGCGCTTTATGGAAACTGGATTGTCTTAACAGAACAGCCTGACCACGCAAAATGGCCTGTTTTAGTCAATCCACTGATCAAGGGCTCATTCAGCAAATCTGTCCCTACTGAAACACCTGAACAAACCTATCTGAATAACTATGCTGAAACATTTGGCATAAGTGCTAATGGCCTTTCCTTTCCTGAAGGTTGGCTGGGTCAGGAGCAAACCCAACATCCAATACAACTTTATCTCACAGAAATACTGGATGCACTGGCTTCAGCCCTGTTATCAAAAGACCGCGCGGACAGAGTCATTATTTCATACAAAAACAAAGAACTCGTCAAACCTGCGCGAAGCTACTTGTTTGCAAAGGCAAATACCTTTGATTTCCAATCCTGTGAGCACTTTCAACTTGATGGTGGTAAGGATCAATTGCCTATTGAAGAGTTAGATGAACTGCTCACTAACCCAGCTAATATCTTCTCAATAGACTTTGGAGCTCAATGGACTTATGAACAACTGACCACATTAGACTCTCAACGAGATCTTCTGCTCCAGCACCAAATGATATGGTGGGTACCGGAGCAAGTGCTTCAGTCATATCTATCCCACTGGACCCAGCTTCGTCAGTTATTCGAGGTCTATAGCTTAGATGATGAACTACTAGGCAGCCTCAGTATTGACGAAATCCAGGAAGACATAGAGTATTTCACCGATCTGAAAGAAGGCGAAAATAGTGCACCAGCAAGCATGGTACAAAACCTCAAATCCGTTTTGAACTTTCTAAAGGTGAAGCATGGCTCATGATGATGTAAACAAACGCCGTGCTTATCTTTACCAGGCAGTTATTGAACTATTGTTTTCTCCTTCTACGGAAAAAGAACGAAAACAGTGGATTCATGCGTTTTTAGGAAGCCTCGTTTCATTCTGGCAAACATATACGTTAAACCCTTATACAATCAAAAACGGACAATATGAAATCACACCAAACCTCCTAGGTATTGAGTGCTTTTGCAGCTGCGATATTCGTGAAAACAATTACTTTGCAATACAATTCACGGTATTTAAAGATGGACTTAATGAACCTTTTACATGGGCTCATCATGTTGACCCTCGTTATTTTAGAGTTCCACTGAAAGCCTTTCTGGGGGAGCATAACTCTGTTAAGACAAAAGCATTGGCAGAAGCCGATGAAGAGGATATTGCGGCCATTTTAGATACTCTAGTTTTTCATCCATGTGAGCATATTCATATGGAGAGCTGCATTCCCGACCACGAAATTCGTTTTGGAGGTGGTATTAGCAACCCTTTTCAATATCTTTTCCACCTTCGATATCAGTTTTGCCCCATCCCCAAAGTGCGGGAAGCAGAAAAGCAGAGGCTCAAAGACCTCGTCTATAGGGCACTTCAGTCAAAATCACGATCTATTGATATTAAAACATTAATGGAAATCCCCGAAACAGATTAATGAGTTCCTATTTAATACGCTCAAGGAGTTCAAAATGCCACGTCCACTCTATCCTGCAACCCTGGCTGCCAAGCACTCGCTCAGCCAGAACACAGTACAGTTGGACTTCAGGGTAGAGGGCGGGTTTGACTATCAGCCAGGACAGTTTGTACAGCTGCATTTTTCCTTTCAGGGAGAGGACTATAAGAGAAGTTACAGCATCGCCAATTCACCAGAGTCTTTCCAAAGCACTCAGCAGATTGAGATAGCCATCAGCTTTGTTGAAGGAGGGATTGCTTCTTCTCTGTTTAGCGAAGCAGAACCAGGACTGGAGCTCTCTATCGGTGGGCCTTTTGGCATTCTCACCGCGCCTGAACAATATAATGGTCGCATCATACTGGCTGGAACCGGCACGGGTCTTGCCCCCTATCGAGCCATGATTCCGGTATTGAACAAACTGGCCAGTGAAGGCACCCAAATTCTTGTCATGATGGGTGTAAGACACAAGGCAGATATGATTTACGAGCAAGACTTTCGTGACCTTGCAGCCTCATCCGAAGCCATAGAATACCGGGCCTGCTATAGCAGAGAGCAATCACTGGACGCCTCTCTCCATGAATACCCGGGCTACCTCCAAAACCAGTTCCCTGAACTGGACCTTTCCCCGGAAAATGACCTTGTTTACCTGTGTGGTAATCCAGCCATGATTGACGACGCTGCCGCAGCACTGAAAGAGCTTGGCTTTGGCCCAAGGCAGGTCAAACGGGAAAAATATGTCTTTTCCAGCTGAGTAACATTACGACTAAGCTCGTACACTTCCAGACCACGTTCCGTGAACTGTTTGTCAACTAGTAACAAGTGCAATTACAAGTTAATACACACTCACTTAAAACCCGTGTATGATCAAAATTCACCCCATTGAAAGGCACCGACAACCGTTATGGTTCAATGGCTGGTGAAACTATAAAAACAATAAAAAAGACAGGTATCTCCATGACTAAACTGCCACTCAAGCAGCTGGTTCTCTATTTGGCTCTTTCCTTCGTACCGATTCAATCTCTGGCATCCATACAGCCACTGTTTCAGTTTGCTGCCGGATTACTGAACAAAGGACAGTTTCCAGAATCAGATCGCTATACCACCGATGATGATATTGTCATTCTGACCAATGATGGCGTAGAACTGACTGCTAATATTTTTGTCCCCACCCACCTGACCGGATCTGCTCCTGCTGTCGTATTTATTAACAGCTGGGGGTTGAATGAATACCAATACATGCAACAGGCCGCAGCCCTTGCTGAAAAAGGCTACATCGTCCTGAGCTATGCTACCCGGGGCTTTGGTGAGTCGACCGGACAGATTGGAACGGCTGGCCCGCAAGACATTGCCGATTACAGCCAGGTCATTGATTTTCTAATGAATAATTACCCTGTAAATCCCAATGCCATTGGTACCGCTGGTATCTCTTACGGCTCAGGTATCAGTCTGATGGGGGCAGCTCACGATGAACGGGTCAAAGCCGTTGCCGCCATGAGCAGCTGGGGAAGCATGGTGGAAGCTCTCTATGGCAATCAAACTCCCAGACTGGCCTGGGCAGAAATACTGACATTGACGGCTGACCTGAGAGGCAATCCTGACCCGATCATTGCTGAAAATTGGGACATTATTAAAAACCAGAAGCTGGATCAGATACCTGCAGTTTTAGAGTGGGCAGAGGAAAGATCCCCCATCAACTATGTTGAACAGCTGAATCAGAATAATACCGCCGTCTATTTTGCCAAAGCTTATGGCGATAACCTTTTTCAGGCGAACTCTCTGCTTGAGATGTACAGCCGTCTAACCACGCCCAAACATATGGATCTGCTGGCCGGAACCCATGCAACCGCAGAACTTCTGCCTTCTCTACTGGGTATTGGGGAAAACAGGACCTGGAACAATGTCTACCAATGGTTCGACATTCACCTGAAGGGAGAAAGTAATGAGTTGAGTCAGTCCAGCCCTCTGCAGATGAAAGTTAAATTCAAAGACCGGTATGAAGGATTCGATGACTTTCCAATAAAAGAGGCTTCTGAGCAGACTTATTATCTCCACCCCAGATCCGCATTTGATAATGGCGACCTGGAAGAGTATCCCTACAGGCCTCCCTTCTGGTTATCAAAAGACAACACTATTAATGCCTGGACAGGCACTTTGTTCAGCACCCAGATCCCTGTTCTCTCACAACTGCTGGAACAGCTTGAAATCCCGGTCGTGACAAACATTTATGCTGCTTCAGATTTCCGAGGCATTTATTTCAACACCGGTAAACTGCAACAAACCATGAAAATAAGGGGTAATCCAACCGTCAACCTTATGGTTCAACCACATCATGATAAAGCACAGCTGGTGGGCTATCTCTACGACATGGACAGTCTTGGTAACGCAAGGCTGATTACTCATGGTGTGTCCACTCTGCCGCAGGCCACCTCTGGGAAAAAAATCGAAATGTCCTTTGAACTGGTCACCACTGCCTACGATGTACCCGAGGGACATCGTGTTGTGCTGGCTATAGACACCATGGACCCTCAGTATAAGAGGCCGACAAGAGCCAATTATTTTATTGATTTCGAATTCAGTAGCCAGAAGCAATCAACCCTCTCTATTCCTACTCTGTAGGTAACCTGAATTAAGAGCGTTTTTGCTGCCAGACCGATCCGCCCGGAACTATTCCGGGCGTTTTATTATCAGGGCGTTTGAGGCTTGGGGATTTTATCATTCAAATAAATTCTTTCTGCAATCACAGCCACACTGAACCAGATGCCTCCTAACAGAAGACCTGCCAGAACATCTCCAAACCAGTGAGCTTCGAGCACAAGTCTGGACAGAGCAACCATCAGAGCCGTCATCATGGTACAGCTGTAGGCACAGAACTTCACAAGCCTTCTTTGCCCTGTCAACAGATATAAGGTCACCATCAACCACACAAAGGTGGCCTGAGTGGTATGTCCTGATGGAAATGAAAACTGCTCCAGGCCATCAAAATGAGCCGGCCTGGGCTTATCTATTCCACACTTCATCAACCAGAGCGTAACTTCCATACCCACCAGGCATGCCGACATAATCAGTAATTTTCTATAGCGTTTGACCCACAGAAAATAAACAGCGAACAGCAGCAGGGGAAACCATAGATCAACGGCACTTCCCAGCCAGGTCACCAGCCCAAGAATATGCTCGACTATGGGCACGGAAATACGGGTAACAAACGACTGTATCATTGCATTGTGATCATCCAGCTGACCATTGACATCCATTACAGTCAGGAGGAGTAAACTGATATGCCCAACCACCACAAAGCAGGCTGGTAACAGTAGCACCCACTTTTTCCTGCAAAGAAGACGATCCAGAATCAACCCAATATAAGCAATCAGCAAAGAGACAACCGTTATACCGGCTAAGGGGAAGTAAAAGGATTCCGGCACTTCTATCTTCAATGCAGCGCCGGTCAAATACCCCGGCATAAGATACGCAACAGCCCAGGGAACCGAAGAAAGCAGGTTAATGGTGTAAAAACGCAGGGGAGACATATCCATCATCCCGGCAACAGCGGGAATAACGGGACGAATAGGACCTATAAACCGGCCCAGAGCAACACTAAAGCCACCGTACTTTTCAAAAAAACGTTCACCTTTTTCCAACCATCTTGGATGCGTTGAAAATGGCCAGTAATCACGGATTCGACCATGCAGATGACAACCTACCTGAAAGCTGATGCCATCACCCAGAGCCGCCCCTATAAAAGCCCACACCAGCATGGGCAATGGCTCCATCAAACCACTGCCGGCCAATGCCCCAAGAGCAAACAACACCGCAACGCCAGGAATAATAAAACCGATGGCTACCAGCGATTCCACAAAAGCAGCCAATGCTATAAACGGGCCCAGCCAGTGACCATGATGTTGAAGCCATGCATGTACTGCTACAAAGCTATCAAATTCCACAAAAGGCCTCTTTCAGAGTCATCATTAGTTTCTACATTCATAGATGATTTTTGTTAGGTCGGTATTCTCTTTCAAAGCCCCCTTTCAAATACAGAAGACTTAGAACCCTATTGCACTCATCGGTGTAAAATATTCCCTAAAGGTACAATAAACACCACACAATGCAGTATCGAGAGCAGAATCATGACACCGGAACGTTACCAAAAATTTAAAGACCTGCTGGATCGACGCCAACCTGACCTGACGGTGCTGACTGATCAGGTTCATAAACCCCATAACCTGTCAGCCATTATCCGAACCTGCGATGCTGTGGGCATTCCCGATATTCATCTCAGTCAGCCCAAGCCGGGCTATCGAAACTTTCGGGGCAGGACTGTAGGCAGTCACAAGTATGTCAATGTTCATCATCACAGCTGTGTAGAGGAAGGTATATCACAACTGAAAGCCAGGGGCTTTAAAGTTTTCGCAGCCCATTTTTCCAACAGCGCTATCCCCTATTCAGAGGTCGATTACACAACACCTGTTGCCGTCATGATGGGAGCTGAGAAGAAAGGTATCAGTGAGGATGCGGCAGCTCTTGCTGATCAGCATATCATCATTCCCATGCAGGGCATTGTCGCTTCTTTCAACGTTTCTGTTGCTGCAGCGGTTATTCTGGTTGAAGCCCAAAGACAGCGACTGTTGAAGGGAATGTATGACCAACCCCGCCTGCCATTGGAGATTTACACACCCACGTTATTCCGCTGGGGCTATCCGGAGCTGGCTCGATACTGCGACGAGCGTGGGCTGAAATACCCCGAAATGAATGACAAGGGGCAACTCATAGACCCTTCCTCCTGGTACTCTAAAGTCAGGGCTAAGGGCTAATACCTAAGTCGTAAGGCAGATTTTGCCAACCGAATATAACCTTTTAAATGTTGGTCATTGAAAGTCGTCGCCTGAAGGTCCTACCAATCCTGAAGGATGACGCACTCCCCTATGGATCTATTTGATCGGGCGCCTTTAAGGCGCCGTTTTTTTGCTTTCAATTTACAGTTCTTGCCAAACACACCGTAAATGTCTTAGTTTCGAGCATAGAAACTAATCATAAGCGGATCTCAGTCTGCATCTCATTGAGGCTACTGGGAAAGTTGGGGGTGAGGTAAAACTGGACTCGCTCAGCTGGTTTTTTGACCCACCCATTACTTTCCAAACAGCCTCTTTATTCACTCTACTGAAAACAGAGGCTTCATGACCCGTCGCATAGCTTCGTACACAAGGCAGCTCAGCCACCTGGCCTCCAGGCCTTTGAAAGGACTACTCGCACTGGCTGCATTTGTGCCTGCCATTGTTATGGCTGCTGATAGCGCAGTATTCCTGCAATATCACCATGTCAGTAACAAGACCCCGGCCATCACCAGCATTTCCCCCGAAATGTTCAAGCAACACCTTGATTACCTTGATAAAAACAAATTTAACGTCGCCCCTATAGAAACCATCACTAAAGCCATACAAAGTGGCCAGCCCGTCCCTGAAAAGACCGTAGTGATCACTTTTGATGACGCTTACAAGAACATCTATGAAAATGCTTTCCCCATGCTGAAAGAAAAGGGTTGGCCTTTTACGATTTTTGTCAGTACTCAACCAGTGGATCGTGGTTTTGGTAAATTCCTGACCTGGGAACAGATTCAGGAGATGACCCGTTCAGGCGCCACCATCGCTAACCATACAATCAGCCACCCTCATATGCCGGAAAAGAAACCCAAAGAATCTGATCAGGCTTGGCTGGAGCGCTCCAGAAAGGAAATCATTGATACGGAAGGACGCATCAAGGAAAAAACCGGACAAAGTATCAAAATGCTGGCCTGGCCCTTTGGTGAAACAGCCCCAGAGCTGAGAAAGATGATCAAGGACATGGGGTATATTGGGTTTGGTCAGCAATCCGGTGCCATTGGCCCACTGTCAGACTTCACCCGCCTGTCCCGTTATCCCATGTCTGGCAACTATACCGATATGAGCGGTTTCAGAACCAAAGTTAACAGCAGACCACTGCCAGTATCCAAGCAGGAATCTGATACCGCCATCATTGACCCAAAAGATCTGATGCCTCCGTTAACCCTGACTCTGGCAGACGGCAGCTATCAGAAGAAACAGCTGAACTGCTATGTTTCTGGCCAGGGCAAAGTAGAACTGGAATGGCTCGATAAAGAAAAAACACAATTTCGGACCCAGGCCAAATCGCCATTGCCAATCGGTCGCAGTCGCTATAATTGCACAGCCCCTTCTATGGATGGCCGTCATTATTACTGGTTTTCTCACCAATGGCTTCGCTTTACGGAAGACGGAAAAGCGATTGATTAAAAAAACCTGAGCGATAGAAACAATCTTTTATCATCCTTGGGTGATAAAAGATCTTCTTGGGAAGCAATGCGTATCATGAAGAAACAGGCTTGGTTGCTGGGCAGCCTATTCACGGTTGCTCTGTTGGCTGGATGCGACCTCTCTGGGAAAAACAGTTCTGAATTCCGTCCGGTTGAGATGACCCCGAAGCTGGAAGCTGCCAGAAACAAGGCTTTGGCCCTGTGTTCCGGCTGTCACGGTCCAGAGGGCATAGGCACGGCTGATTTCAATCCGAACCTGGCCTGCCAGAAAAAAGTGTATATGGTGAAGCAGCTGAATGACTATCGGAATGGCTTGCGTGGCAACCATATCCCTATGGTCAATATCGCGAAGATGCTGACAGAGGAAGAGGTCGACTCCATCAGTGAGTGGTACTCACTGCAAAGGTGCCCCATCAGTACTTTATAGGAGCCTGATGTAAGGCTCCTGTCCCTCCACAGGTAGAAGTTAGCCATTCTGACCAAACTGTCAGTGATCCTTCTTTTCACCCCATGTAATACTGCCTCCAGTGAAGAACCAACCGTTCATGGATTAACAAGGAGGTATGCCATGGCAACAGGAAATGAAATGGGCTCAAGCCCTCCACCGCCTACGGTCATAGATATGGCCACAAACCAGTTCGCCCAAGCAACAGCAAATGCACTGGTAAAAAAGGCAGGAGAGGTTGCCGTGCAAACGGGAGAAAGGGCCAAGAGAACCTTTATGGGATTATCTGTTGATAGCTTCAGGATCCCAAATTTCATAAAGGACAAGTTCAAATCAATTGGCACTTCGAAAACCTGGAAAAGCATTAAACAGTACTGTGTGCGTACTAATGAATCCTGGGGAACCATAGCCCGCTGGGGAATGGGTGGAGCGCTGACCGGAGGCTATCTTTTTGGATCAACGGTGGGTGCTGCGTTCGGTATGGGGGTCGGTAGTGCTATTGGACTTTATTTCGCTGCAAACACCTGGTCAAACGCTGCTAAACAACAGGATCAGGCGGAACAGGATACCGCCAAGCTGCAACGATATCAGACCCTGCATGGAGATATTGATCTTAAAGAGCCTTACATTGTCTGAAACAAGGGGTCTCTATGACCCCTTTCTTTTTAATTCACTTTATTTACTCTGCCCAATATAAAAAATCCCGCTTGATTTTGATGGAAACCAACCGATCTACACTGAAGATAGGAAGACAACACGAGCGAAGGAAGTCCCATGAACGATGATACCGTCAAGAAACTGGCCCTGATGATTGCAGCTAACTGCACCCGTAATTCTGTGCTGGATGATGCTGTTCAGACCAAAGCCATCTCAGAAGAGCAGATGACGCAATTCAACCATCAGATGTCCAACCGCATCTATACCTTTCTGACGTATCTGCTGAACAAGCCTGCGGAAGAATATTCGGTCATGATTGAAGAGCTTTCAAAAAACTATCCTGAAGCCTGGGCTCTACCCGACCTGGATCAGAGTCTGATTCAGGCCGTTTCTCAATCCTCGCCTCCATCTTTACCCCATTAAATCAAAAGCTGATCTATTCTGAGGTGTTTTAAATAGATCCATAAATAGAAATGAACTTCTGCACTTATCAACGGTATAAGCCCTTGCTGTCAGGGCTTCTCCTGACTTTCTTCCTTTCTGCCCATGCACTGGCTGCTGATAAGGCTCTGAGTCAGCAGCAGCTTGAAACACTGTCAGCTCTTCTCTCTGCGACTGGCATCCCTCACAAGAAAGACTTTGATTCCATCGTTGAAGCTACTCAGCGTTGGCGGCGAAAGCCTGATCAAGAGCGCTGGGAAGTGGCAGACCTCAAACTTTCCGATGAGCAGAACAAAAAGGTAATGGGATACCTGGAAACTATTGGCTTAATTAATGAGCTGAAAGCCGATAAAAAGCATTTTGATTACGCACTGGTATTGGGCGGAACAGCACCCCGTATGAAAGGCCGCTTCCAGCATCTGGTTAAACTATGGAATGAAGGCGTCCGATTCAACCAGATCATTTTTTTGTCAGGCCAACGGCCAACCCTTGATGACATCGATCAGACAGAAATGTTGGTTGCTGATGTCATAGGCAGTGATGCTTCGGAAGATAAAAAGCGAAAAGCACGGCCTGTCACCGAAAAAGAGGCCGCCGAAATGGTCTACATGTCCACCGAAATGCCTGAGGCCATGAAAAACATCAAGGTCGACTTCTTCTCAACGGACCGTTTCTGGCTGGTTGATCGATGGCAGCGTGGCAACACTCGAGACAGCATAAAAAACTGGGCCGCCAGCCACCCCAAACCAGGTTCTGCCCTGATCGTATCAAATCAGCCTCACCTTCTTTATCAGCAGGAAGTGATCAGGCAAGAATTACCCAAAGGCTTCACTACCGAAGCTACGGCTCAACAGTCAAACACTGATGGGCAGCTTATTATGTACCTGGACGCTTTAGCCCTTTGGCTTCATAACCTACAGACCCGGGTGGCTCAGGAAACTAACTAGCCTGTCGGGAATAGCTCTCTAAACCACTTTCCCGCGCGGCCGAAAAAACCTGAACACCTGCCTTTTTGTCCGATTCTGATTGATTCCATGGAAGGACTTTATGCACCCACATAATCGCTTTTCTGACAGTATGCTTCTGGATCATGGTTCGGTGATCAACAACCTGAAACTGTCGGGCTTATCGACTTTAATGGACGAAGTGGGTGTCTCTCACTCTGACTCCCTGGAATCCCTGATTTCGGCTTCTCAACAGTGGCGCAGACTCCCCGGACAAGAGCGTTGGGAAATGCAGGACTTGCCTTTAGCACCGGATAAGCATGAAGCCGTCATGGATCATCTCAAAGCACTGAACCTGGTTGATGAACTACTGCCTTCTTCGGAACATTATGAGTACACCCTGCTATTAGGTGCGACGGTTCCCAGAATGGAACGCCGTCTCAAGCATCTGGCCAGACTTTGGCAGAATGGCGTGAGGTTTAACCAAATGGTCTTTCTGGTAGGACAGCGTCCCCTGAATGATGGCATCGATAAAGTTGACGGCCTCATTGCCAGCAGTATGGGTAAACAGACCTGTGGAAAAAGTGCTGAAGCTGCTCGCCCCATCACAGAGACAGAAGGTGCAATGCAACTTTTTGATGCAATGAACCTTCCCAAAGCTATGAAAAAACGGCCGGTGGAATTTATTGACTCTCCTAGAATCTGGAAACAAAACCACTGGCAGAGAGCCAACACGCGGGACACCCTGATCAGATGGATGAAAGAGTCCCCTGCTCCCGGCAAAACACTGGTCATTTCAGACCAGCCCCATGCTCACTATCAATTGGAAGTTGTGAAACAGGAACTTCCTGAAGCCTTCAAGCCAGAAGTAGCAGCCCAGTCAGCAGATGAAAATACCCGGGTAATACTCTACCTGGACGCACTGGCTCTCTGGCTGCATAACCTTCAGCAGCGGCTCAATTGATAGGAGCCTGACCAAGAATAGCGCTCGAGCATAAAGTTCAGTAGAGCGAGTCAGCTTTTTCACTTAACTTGTGCGAATAGTTGACCTATTTAAGCAAGTTCAGTGGAGAAGATGGCCGTTCTTTCTGGACTTTAGGCCAAGCTGTCTATTCTCGGTCAGGCTCCCATGACTCTCCCCACCGGGGCATCAATGTCTGTTCGATATCCAGCTGGCTTAATATTCTGGCAACCACAAAATCCACCAGATCTTCCATGGTTTCAGGCTTGTTATAAAACCCAGGGGATGCAGGCAGAATCACGGCCCCCATCCGGGTCAGCTTGAGCATGTTTTCAAGATGAATTTCAGAATAGGGTGCTTCCCGGGGCACCAGAACCAGTTTCCTGCGCTCTTTCAGAGTAACATCAGCAGCCCTCTCAATCAGATTGTTGCTGGCACCGTAGGCTATAGACGACAAAGTACCTGAACTGCAGGGGCAAACAATCATCTTACTGGGAGCGCCACTGCCTGAGGCCACTGGTGACATCCAGTCTTCATGCCCCAACAGACGGATCTGCCCTTCTCTGGCATTGCAGTAATCAATCAATACATCCTCTGCCTCCCGATCATCGACAGGCAGATGGAGAGATGTTTCCGTTTCAATCACCACTTTCGCGGCTCTTGAAATCATGCAAAAAATCTCCGCTCCCGAGGCTACGAGACACTGCATCAGCCTCAGTCCGTACTGGGCTCCTGAAGCCCCGGTGATAGCAAGAGTAATGCGTTCAGACAATTTGTTAACCTTTTTCCAATGCCGCTGCTTTATTCAGCTCCACCAGCAGACGCTGATGAATCCCTTCAAAGCCACCATTACTCATGATGACCAGGTGATCGCTACTCTCTGAAGTCTTGAGCAGATAGTCAATGATTGACTCAGTAGACGACATCACACGGGTAGGTACAGGGCTTTTATCTATAAACTCATCGAGAGACCACTTTACGCCTTGGGACTGAAACCAGATCACTTCCGATGCATTTTGAACACACTCCGACAGAGCGTCACCATGGACTCCCATTTTCATGGTATTCGAGCGTGGCTCTATGATGGCCCGGATTCGGTCATTCGGGTATCTGGCACGTAAACCATTCAAAGTGGTTTCAATAGCGGTCGGGTGGTGGGCAAAGTCATCATATACCTTAATCCCTTCTATATCTGCCAGCAGCTCCATCCGGCGCTTGACTCCCTTGAACTGACCAAGAGCCTCACAGGACTGGGCTGGCAGCACCCCAACGTGTCTGGCTGCAGCAATGGCAGCCAGACCATTAGCTACATTATGATCACCCGTCAGCGGCCAGTTGACCTGACCCACCACCTCATCCTGATACATTACGTCAAAAATGCTGCCATCGGCGTTAATCAGATGGGTTGTCCACTCAGCGCCCAACCGCTCCTGCTCCGACCAACATCCCAGGTCCAAAACTTTATTCAGTGCTTCTGAGTTGGCTGGCGATATGATTCTGCCATCACCCGGGATCGTTCGAACCAGATGGTGAAACTGTTTCTGGATGGCCTCTAGATTCTCAAAAATGTCTGCATGATCAAATTCAAGATTATTCAGAATCGCCGTGCGGGGGTGGTAGTGCACAAACTTGGAGCGTTTGTCGAAGAAGGCGGTATCGTACTCATCGGCCTCAACCACAAAAAACGGGGTATCCCCCATTCTTGCCGAGATCCCGAAGTTGGCCGGAATCCCCCCGATCAGAAAACCCGGAGACATGCCTGCATGTTCCAAAATCCAGGCCAGCATGCTGCTGGTAGTGGTTTTACCATGAGTGCCGGCTGCAGCCATGACCCATTTGTCTTTGAGAATGTGCTCGGCAAAAAACTGGGGGCCAGAGGTATAGGCCAGGCCCTTGTTCAACACGTATTCCACAACCGGATTCCCCCGGCTCATGGCATTCCCTATCACCACCAGGTCAGGCGCATCGTCCAGATGCTCAATATGGTAGCCCTGCATCAACTGAATGCCCTGAGCTTCCAGCTGTGTACTCATGGGGGGATAAACATGCTCATCGGAACCGCTGACCCTGATGCCGATATCCCTGGCCAGAAGCGCAAGGCTTCCCATAAATGTGCCGCAGATTCCCAGAATATGTATGTGCATATCACCCTTACTCATAATCCGTCGCTGGCGGTTCTAATGACCGCTGATGTCTCTTCAATAACCACTGATGGTTTTTTATAGTCGCTGACGGCTCTTTATGGCCGCTGATGGCTCTTTATAGTCGCTGATGGCTCTTTATGGTCGCTGATGGCTCTTTATGGTCGCTGATGGCTCTGAAAACTGTGTACCCACTACGAAGCAATCTATGTCGTACTTTTGACACTATTATCCCTGCTTCCAATCAGTACACATAATGGCATTGTTTTTGCTGACGGTAATAATAACAGACTGGCCAATACCAATAGTGAAAAAAGGCATTCACAACAAATCATCGGGCTATTTACTCCGTGCGGATGATTATTACCCCTATTTTGCCTGATAAATTGTGCGACTGATCAGAGACAGAAAAATGACTTTTTTGTCATCAGTTTGAAGAAAAAAACTCACGTTAAATAAACGGACAAATAACCCTGTTTTAAGTATCATTCAGTGCGAAACCTGTTCTACCATAAAACAACACAAGTTCACAAAACCAAGATTACTCATTCAGCGAGAGCTACTCAGGATGTCAATCAAGCATGCATTTTATGCACAGTCAGGAGGCGTAACAGCTGTTATCAACGCCAGTGCCTGTGCCGTTATCGAGACCGCACGTCGCTATCCGGGCCAAATCGGCAAGATCTATGCGGGTCATAACGGTATTCTGGGCGCTTTAAGGGAAGAGCTGATCGACACTAGTCAGGAGTCTCATGAAGCCATTGGCGCGCTTCACAGGACCCCTGGAGGCGCATTTGGATCATGCCGTTACAAACTCAAATCGTTCGAAGAGAGTGAAGCAGAATATCGTCGACTGATCGAAGTGTTTCAGGCTCACAACATTGGTTACTTTTTCTACAACGGTGGTAACGATTCCATGGATACTGCGCTGAAAGTATCCCAGCTCAGTGAAAAAATGGGTTACCCCATTACCTGCATTGGAATCCCCAAAACCATCGATAATGACCTGGCAGTAACTGATAACTGCCCTGGATTTGGTTCAGCAGCAAAATATCTGGCGGTTTCCACCAAGGAAGCCAGCCATGATATCGCCTCCATGTGCGATACCTCTACCAAGGTCTTTGTCATGGAAGTGATGGGCCGTCACGCCGGCTGGCTGGCCGCTGCGGCTGGCTTGGCTGCACGCCAGAATGGCGACCCACCTCATATCATCGTGTTCCCGGAAACGCCTCTGGATAAAGAAAAGTTTTTGGCCAAGGTCAAGAAAACAGTGGATGAGGAAGGCTACTGTGTCATTGTTGCCTCAGAAGGTGCCAAGTACGCCGATGGCAGCTTTGTATCAGCCTCGACCACAGTCATCGACTCCTTTGGTCACCATCAGCTAGGGGGTGTAGCCCCAGCACTGTGCACCATGATCAAGCGCGAACATGGCTTCAAATACCACTATGCGGTTGCCGACTACTTGCAGCGTTCAGCCCGACACATTGCCTCCAGAGTGGATGTTGAGCAGGCTTATGCTGTGGGTAAAGCCGCTGTTGAACTGGCCGTCACTGGCAGGAATGCAGTGATGTCCTGTATCACCCGTGAGTCCAATGCACCCTATCGCTGGTCAATCGGTGAAGTGCAACTGGAAGAAGTGGCCAACTACGAAAAGAAAATGCCCATGGACTTCATCGATGAGGAAGGCTTTGGAATTACTGCCACCTGCAGGGAATATCTTGAGCCATTGATCGAAGGGGAGGAATACCCTCCTTACCTCAACGGTCTGCCAAGATTTGCCAAGCTCCGGAAAGTGATGGTTGAGAAGAAACTCAACGACTCATTTGATGTGTAATTAAACCTTTTCAGGGCAGCTTCAGCTGCCCTGTTCTGCCTGCGCTTTTTCTTCACTGTTCAATTCAGAGGCAAGGCGATAATCATTTCGCCCATTTTTCTTGGCTACATACATCGCCTGATCAGCGGCCTTTAACAGTGATTCTGCATCATCACTGGTGTCTTCAGAAGTCGCGATACCAATGCTGGTACCCACATGCCTTGCTTCACCATCCAGGTCATGAGGCTCACGAATCTTGGTGAGGATTTTCTCAGCGATCAACTTGGCATCGGACGCTTCCGCCACATCATCCAGGATAATGGCAAACTCATCCCCTCCCAGCCTGGCGACCAGATCCCCTTCACGAACGCACTCCTGCAACCTGTCTGAAACACTTTTCAGCAATAAATCTCCAGCATCATGTCCGAGCGTATCGTTAATTTCTTTGAAATGGTCAAGATCAAGATACATGACAGCGGTACTCTTATCCCGCCTTTGACTCCTTGCCAGAGAAGCCCCAAGAAACTCCCTGAACAGAGTTCTGTTGGCCAGTCCGGTCAAACTGTCGTACTTCGCCATCTGTACCAGCTGGTCTTCCATTTTTTTTCGCTCGGTGATGTCCTGGAACAGCAGGACACCACCCTGCACTTCCTGCCTGTCATTGACAATGGCAGCCATATTATATTCAGCAGCAAAACTGCCTCTGGAAAGCGTCCATAACTGTCTGTCAGAAGTTTGGAACACACCACCGCTAACCATCGTATTTTCACGTATCTGTGATTCCTGCCACTTATCCAGAGCTTCATCAGCTTCAGCATTGAATACGAATTGGCTGATATGTTCTCCCAGCAGGTTTTCTTCTGTTCCCCCCAGCATGGCGCAAGCTGTTGGATTAATAAAAGAGATCCTGCCATCGGGATCAAGGCCCGCAATACCTTCACCCGCATTATCCAACAACAACTTATTCTTACGACTGATCCAGCGTAACTGTTTGGAGACTTCCTCCAGTTCAATCCGCTGCTCTTCCAGTTGAAGAAAGACCTTAACTTTACCCAGAAGAATATCCGGATTGATGGGCTTGGGCAGATAATCCACAGCGCCAGCCTGATAACCTTTGCTGATGTAGGCTTGATCCTTGTTAATAGCCGTCACAAAAATGATAGGAATATTGGACGTTTGCTTATTACTGTGCAGCAGAGTTGCTGTCTCAAAGCCATCCATACCGGGCATTTGTACATCAAGAAGAATCACCGCAAAATGATGATGCAGAACCTCTGACAAGGCCGCTTCACCAGAGTCGACTTTATGCACTTCAGCCCCGAGAGGCTTGAGCAGTTTGCTCATGGCCAGCAGATTCTCATGACGATCATCGACCACCAGAATTTTGACTTTCGGCTTGTCATCCATGACAGCTCCCCTTATTCATTTAGGTCCCGAGATTGAAATCCATGGCTTTTAAACAGATCGCAATATCTTGCAAGTCCAGCACATGATCCACACAACCGGTCGCAATGGCCGACTTTGGCATGATCGGCACCTCCGCTGTTTCAGGATTCTGGACAATTGTCACGCCACCGGCCTGTTTAACCGCTCTGATACCTTCTGCGCCATCTCTGTTGGCGCCTGTTAAAACAATAGCCACTGCTTGTTTCCCAAAAACATCCGCAGCAGATTGAAAGAGAACATCCACAGAGGGTCTGGAATAACACACCTGCTCATCAATACTTAAACTCAGCGTTTCCCTGTCCTCAACCTGTAAATGGTACCCCCCGGGAGCCAGGTAAACATGATTATGGGTGATCTTCTGTTTATCACAGGCAATACTGATCTCAATAGGAGAGGACTTGCTCAGGACTTTACATAAACCTTCTTCGTCACCGGAAGCCAGGTGTTTGGTAATAACAACAGGATAAGAAAAACGACTGCCCAACTCTGTAAGCAGGGTTTCCAGCACCGAGAGACCTCCAGCAGAAGCTCCAATCACTACTACCCCGCCTTTCATCAAGAGTTTTTCCTATAAATGCGCTGATTTCTATCGATCACTTCCAGTTGATCACCGACCGTACTGAACAGAATGTTTTCCCGCTTGCCAATACAGAGAACGCCTCTTGAGCAAAGACTGTCAAACAGTAATTGCAGCACTCGGTCCTGAAGATCCTGATTAAAGTAGATAAGCACATTTCGACAGAGGATCAGATTCATTTCTCCGAACACACCATCAGTCACCAGGTTATGGTTTGCAAAGGTAATATGCTCCGCCAGTCGTCCATTAAACTTAACCGAGTCATAACCTCTATGACAGTATTTAGAGAGCTCTTTCTTGCCGCCAGACAAGCGATAATTCTCCTCATACAGTGCCAGATCCTCTTCTGGATAAATGCCTGTCTTGGCATGACGCAATGCCTGATCATTAAAGTCAGTAGCGTAGATCTGACAGCGATCCAACAAGCCCTCTTCATCCAGAAGAATGGCCATAGAATAAGCTTCCTGACCACTGGCACAGCCTGCATGCCAGACTTTAATAAACGGATAGGTTTTCAGAAGGGGAATAATGTTTTCCCGGAGCGATTTAAAAAATTCCGGATCCCGGAACATTTCAGTCACCACCACCGACATGTCTTTAACAAAAGCAGCGAAAGCAGACTCGTCATGAAGAAACAACGGAATCAAGTCACTGATATGCTGAACTCCAGACATCTCCATATGCCTTCTTACACGACGCATGAGAGAGGCTCTGGCATAACTGCCAAACTGATAGCCATACTTTTCCTGAACAGCAGTCAAAAGCAACTTCAGTTCAAAATCCTGATCCATTTCCCTGGGCTCTGTCATTTGAATAACCAGACTTTAATCATTGCCACCAGCTGGTCGATATCCACTGGCTTGGTCATATAATCATTTGCTCCGGCATCGATACACCTTGCTTTGTCATCTGACATAGCCTTGGCAGTCAGTGCTATCACAGGCATTTCTTTCAACCGGTCTATTTCACGCATTTTGGTCATCGCTTCATAGCCATCCATCACAGGCATCATGATGTCCATCAAGACCAGCTCAATACCCTCTTCTTCATCCAGTTTGTCGAGCGCATTTTGTCCGTTATCAGCAATAACCACTTCCAACCCAAAGGCTTGCAAGCCTTTGGACAGGGCAAAGGTATTACGAAGATCATCATCCACCAGCAGGATTTTATGACCTTCCAAAGAATTGTTATTGACCGTTTCTGCTGCCTGTTTCACATCGTCAGGTGCAGCCTTCTCAATAGAGTGAATAAACAGACTGACCTCATCCATGACCCGTTCTGAGGCATAATCACCTTTCATAACTAAAGCGCGGGTGTATTTCTGCAGTGCTTTCTGGTCTTCACCCGTCAGTTTCTTATCGGTATGGATGACAATAGATGGCATGTTGTCGCCCATCTTGTCCTTCAGTTTCTGCAAAAATTCCAAACCACTGCTATCCGGTAGTTCAATGTCCATGACCAGGCACTGCCAGTGATTCTCTGCCATCGACTTTTCGGCTTCTTCAGCGGATGAAGCCTCGGCGATATTCATCCCTTTTGCTTTCAGCATTTTTGCCAAGTGCGATCGACTCTTTTCATCACTGTCCAAAAGCAAAGCATGTTGAATATCTTCTGACAGAGCTTCTTCAAGAGTGCTGAAAACTGTTTCCAGATCGCCCACCGATACCGGCTTGACCAGGTAGCCCACGGCTCCCTTTCGGTCTAACTCATCCGGATCACGCCCTGATATGATATGGACAGGTATATCTTTAGTCACATCGTTCTGCTGAAGCTGTTTGAGCACCTCTTCACCATCCATGTCCGGTAAGCCAAGATCAAGAATAATGGCCATTGGCTGCTCTTCGATCGCTGTCTGAATACCTTCCTTGCCATTAGCTGCTACCAGACATTGATAACCATGACTCCCTGAAAGCTGTTTGACGATATCCGAGAAATGCTGATCGTCTTCAATAATCAGGATGTTATTGCCACCAGTGGACTTTCTCTTCTTTGTCGGGACTTTGTCATTAACAGGAGAGGTTTCAACCTTTGCTTTTGGTGCAATGGGAGCAGCGGGAGATGAAGCATTATTTTTTGAGCCTTCACTGGTGGCTGATAAATAACTGTCAGCGATGACTTTTTCACCAACGATTGAACATACCGCATTATCAGGCAGATAAACGGTAAACGTAGTGCCTTCGCCCTCTGTACTTTCTATACCAATATAACCGCCGAGCATAGAAGACATCTCACGTGAGATAGCCAGTCCCAAACCCGTGCCGCCATATTTTCTGCTGGTTGAACCGTCGGCCTGCTGGAAAGCTTCAAAAATGGCTTCCTGCTTATCCTCTGGAATACCTATCCCGGTATCTCTGACCGCAAAAGCTACATAGGTTTCATCACCATGATCGGTCTTTCGAATTGAGTTGGATACCTGAATGTAAACGCCACCCTGCTCCGTAAACTTGAAGGCGTTAGAGAGAAAGTTTTTGAGAATCTGCATGACCCTCTGACTGTCGGAAAGAATGGCCCTGGTCGTACCTGGGCCAATCTCCACAGCAAAATCCAGCCCTTTGTTATCAGCCAGAGGCTTGAACAGAGTCCGCATACTGGAGCACAGCTCTTCAATATCCATGTCATCCAGATTGATGCTCATCTTGCCAGCCTCAACCTTGGACAGATCAAGGATATCGTTGATCAGATCCAGCAATTCCTTACCACCGCTGTAAATAACCTGGGCGGATTCAATCTGATCTTCACTCAAATTGCCTTCGTCGTTATCCGCCAGCATTTGTGCAAGAAGCAACAGTGAGTTCAAAGGCGTCCGCAACTCATGGGACATGTTGGCCAGAAACTCAGACTTATATTTACTGGCTTGCTCCAGCTCTTTGGCCTTTTCTTCCAGTGTTTTTCTTGAAAGCTCAATATCCAGATTCTTTCGTTCAATTTCGGCTTTCTGCTGCTGAAGAAGCTCTGTTTTTTCCTCCAGCTCAGCATTGGACTTCTGCATTTCCTCACTCTGGGCTTTCAGCTCTTCCTGAGACTCTTCCATGACCCTGGCTCGGCTTTCCAGTTCATCATTCACAGTCCGTAACTCTTCCTGCTGCTCCTTCATGGCTTCCGATTGCCGCGTGGTTTTATCAAGCAGTTGATTAACTCGAGTACGGTACTGGGCAGAATTAATGCCTATCGCAACACTTTCGAGGATATCTTCCAGAAAACTTCTCTGTTCATCAGTCAGCTCCCTCAAAAGAGCAAACTCCAGTACGCCTTTGACTTCTTCTTCATAAACAAGGGGGACGGTAATGATCGCTCTGGGAGGCGTACTGCCCAGACCCGACTCAATCTTAATGTAATCTTCAGGAATGCTGGTCAGCTCAATAGTCTGCCTTTCCATAGCGGCCTGACCCACAATGCCTTCACCAACCTCAAAACTGTTCTTGTTTTGCTTACGCTTCTTCCAGGCATAAGACGCCATCAGCTGTAACCGTTTCTCATCATCCATGACATACATGGCACCGGTCTGCATATCCAGATATCGGGCCAGATAAGACACAATATTTTTACAGACTTCTGATAGCTCCTGCTCACCCCTCATGCAGTTGTTCAAACCAGCCTGACCTTCCTGCTGCCAGCTTTTTCGATCATTGTCACTGATGACATTTCTCAACTTTTCCGTCATTTCGGAGAAGCTGCGACTAAGATCACTGATCTCATTGTGACCACTGAGTACAGCTCCCTGAACATAATCTCCTGACGCTACACGGTTAACCCAGGCAGTGATGGTTCTTATGGGTCTGACCAGCCTGCGGGTAATCACCAGCGCAATCAGAATAACAATCAGGGCAGTAATGGCTGAGATATAGATCAGGCGGTTCCTGAACTCAATCACCGAGGAGAATGCATCGGCCTGGCTCACTTCAGAAACCAAGGCCATAGGTGTGTCCGCTACTTCAATGGCATGATAGGTGCCCAGAACCTTGTCACCATAGACATTGGTGTAGCTCTTGATATGGAGTGTCTGCTCCATCTGGTGACTTTCCGTGGTCTTTTTTTCCAGATTAACGTCTTCACCAAAGAGCTCGCTCAGTTCTGCATCGCTGTCGAGACTATGCTCTTCGTCTTCCATATCATGATCATGATCATCATGAATTTCATAAAATTCACCCTCGCCATCAAGGTGAGACATCCAGTCTTTCATCAGGGCATTATCTGCTATCAACGTCATGGACTGACTTGAATCCAGATCAGTTCCGTAGCGGATGTAGCCATCATCACCGATCAGGTAAGACTTCAGGCCACCGCCAAACTGATTTTCACTCTCGAAAATGTTCTGAACGTTATAGGCCAGGATCTGAACCGCCAGAAAGCCCGTGATGTTTTCCCGTTCATCCACCAGCGGAAGAATGAAGAAGCTGACCTTCTGATCCCCAATAGGTGGATACATGGCCACATCAGCATACTTGGGTATCACTTCCTCAAGACTTTCTCGGGCCGCTTTCGCAAAGGCAGTATTGGCAAGCGCTCCTTTAAAGAGATTCTTGCCCAGATCACCGTATGCATTCACGGTATAAAGAATGTTGCCTTCGGCGTCAGCCAAGATCAGGTCGGAATAGTCGTAATAACGTAAGAAATCCACAAACTCACTGGAATACTGATCCAGTACCAGGTTGTAGCTGAAGGAATTGATGAACTCTTCCGGGGACTTTTTCAGAGCCTTGTGACTCTGGATCAAATGGGACAGGAACTCCTGGGCCACACCCGCCTTGATGAAGAGGTTAGTGACCACAGAGTCGAAATAGTCGTTAATCTGCTGACTTAGCAGCTGATTGATGGTACTTAACTGCTCATAACGGCTCTGAACAATAGTACTTTTCCCTTCCCGGTATTCACTGACTCCTATCACCGTAATGGGTCCCAGTGACAGAACCATGAACCAGACAAAGAGTGTTACTGATAGTCCATGCCTGAATTTTCTATCAGATGATTGTTGTGCGTCCTGCATATCTGGCCATCCCTGCCACTGAAATCCCAAGTACCTACGGTGTAATGCGCCTACAGCCTGAATTACGAGAGTCGAGCGGTTTATCCTTTATAGCATCGCCTCTTTATGGGAAAGTTTTAGTGCCGATAAGTAAGGAAATATCACCGGTTATCTAATCGTCCCGGCGGAATTTTGTCGGCCACTCTCGTCTGATGCCAAGGGAAGCAACGATATGCCAGAAAAAGGAAAACTTCCCCCTCTCCCTATAGCGCCTTTGCCCCAGATAGGAATAGATTCTGGCAATCAGAAAAACAACACTCAGACAGAGAGTAAAACCGATCCTGATTCACAATGGGCTCAGAGCCCTCCTCAGGAAAAGCGTGTAAGATCTGACAGTGGCTATGGCTCAAGTCCCGAAGATAAAAGTCTACAAATACGTGATATAGCTTCTGAAACAGTGAAAGCTCAGCCCAGCCTGGATGTTGGAAGAAGCTACCTGACAGATCTAAAGCAATTCGATAAACCTTTGTTCGCCATGAACGAAGCGTTAACCCATTGCCATACCAAACGCTCCCACAGTCAATTACCCTTCTGGATTCAATCGGATCGATACCCGGTTCGGCAGTTCCGCGCTTATTATCTGCTGGAACTGGATAAACAAGATCCTATCAGTCATGAAAAGCTCCAGGCCAGAATGAGTGACCTTGAGCAGAAGTTTATGCAGCATAAAGAAGATTTACTCAGCAAGACATTACCTCGACGTTACGTTATTCCCTCGGATTTGTTTAATTCCCTGGCAGCCATTCAGGCTTTTCTGGGAAAAACGGCCGAAGCCGAAAAAACTATCCAACAGGGTTTTGACTTTGAACCCGGCAATATCATTTTCAGTCTGCAGGACGCTCGATACGACCTGAGAATCACTGACAAACAGGTACTTCAAGGCTTTCCCCAAAAGCTATCCTGACGCGTCCCTTCAAGAGCCCGCCATGACGCCGATAATCAGGAAACAGTTCTCCGTGAAAAGCCGCCATCATGAAGCCATTCAATATCAGCCTTCAGAGCCTACTCCTATCAGCTCTGTTACTTCCCTCTCAGAGCATGGCTCATCATGACCTGGTGATTTACAGTACCCGTAATATTGAACTGGTGACTCCCCTCACAGAGAAGTATCGTCAAATTCATGGTGTCAAAATCAAGCTGGTCGAAGTCAAAGAAGCCCAACTGATGGAGTCCTTCAATAATCCTGACCTGTCTCGGAAAGCAGACCTTTTCCTGGCCAAAAGTATTAACTCATTCTTTCAAGCCCAGAAAGAAGGTCTTCTCAAAGCGGCCAACTCAGAAATACTAAAGGCTAATATCCCGGAACATTTAAGATCCAGAGACAATATCTGGTTTGGTATCAGCCTGAGAGCCAGAGCCATAGTTTATACAACAGACCAGGTGATGAGATCTGAACTGTTCAGCTATGCTGCACTGGCAGGTCCTAATTGGGCAGACAGACTCTGTATGACTTCAGGCCAAAACCCTTACAATCAACTCTTGATTGCCAGCCTGATACATCGTTACGGAGTTCAGGATACTGAGCAGATTGTCAAAGGCTGGGTCAACAATCTGGCTCTCCCTCCTATGAAAAGTGACTCAGAAGCTATCAAAGCGATTGAGCAGGGAATTTGTGACGCAGCCATCATCAATCATTATTACTTTTCCCGAGCCATCATCGCCAACCCGAACCTGAAGATCGACATTTTCTGGCCTAACCAGCGTGGACAAGGGGCACACGTTGGCATTTCTGCCATTGCCATGACCAAAAGTACCCATGCAGAAAAAGAAGCGATTGCTTTTATGGAATGGTTATCGGGGAGTGAAGCTCAAGTTCTGATGACCGAGCTCAATAATGAGTTTCCGGTCAACCCCAGAGTGCCTCCCAGTGACAATCTGTCGATGCTGGGCGGCTTCAAGCAAGATAGCCTGTCTCTGGATAACCTGGTGGGTCTTATGGACCAAGCTCAGGCCATTATCAGGAAGACCGGTTTTTTATCCGATCAGTGAATCGTCTTAACCAACCAGACCATTGTGCCGGCCAGGCTGTATAAGGAGAAGGTTAACAGGGCAACTTCCCGGCGGGACAGTCGATCATTCGAAGCTTTCATAATGCTCACCTCGTACTTCATAATCGCTATTCAGGCATTACTCTTCCAGTGTAGCGATCAGAATCTGCGTCCAAACTGCTAACTGAACACCCAAAGTACCACGGCACTAGGCGTCCAGCCTGATTCCTCTATCGGGCATTCAAGCAGGGCAATGGATGAACGGTCTTTTGATAGTCCAGGCTACTGGTTCACCGGTTATTTGCCAGAAAAGCGTCAGGCTCCCAGATAAGCTTTTTGGACGGCATCGTCCGCCAACAACTCATCACCGCCACCCTGCAGCACGATACGCCCATTTTCCAGAACATAGCCCCGGCCTGCAAGCCTTAGAGCCTGATTGGCGTTCTGTTCCACCAGAAAAACCGTAACGCCCTCCGCTCGAAGACGCTCAATGATTTCAAAAATTTGTTGAATGACGATCGGTGCCAGTCCCAGACTGGGTTCATCGAGCAACAGCAGTTCAGGGCTACTCATCAAGGCTCTGGCTATCGCCAGCATCTGTTGCTCGCCTCCGGACATGGTACCACCTCTCTGGTACAACCTTTCCTTCAACCGAGGAAAGAGCTGCAATACATGCTCATAGTTTTTCTGGAAGGGCTCGCTATCAACAAAAAAGCCCCCCATAGTCAGGTTTTCTTCAACGGTGAGTCTCGAGAAAATTCTTCGCCCTTCTGGCACAACGGCAATGCCTGAACGCATGATTTCGGAGGTGGGACGACCTGTTAACTCCTGCCCCTTATACCGTATTGAACCTGACTCTGCCTGAGGTTCGCCACAGATGGTCATCAGTAATGAAGATTTGCCAGCACCATTAGCTCCTATCAATGTGACGATCTCTCCTTTCGAGATATCCACACTGACGGCATCCAAAGCCTGGATTTTTCCATAGTAGGTAGACACGTTTCGAATACTGAGAAGTGGTTCAGGTGCTGACATACTACTACTGACCTTTATTTATTCTGATTGTTATTAAGAGCATTCGAAGATACCAGAAATACGTTCGCAAGACAGCCCGATAAAGACGGTTTAAAACCTGAATAAATCAATGAATAACTGCTACGGGTACGAAAAATTCATAGTAAGATTCATAAGTTCTCAAAAGCTTCTGCATTGACCACATGGCAGCCAGCATGAAGCGTATTCAATAACATCTGCCAGTCTCGGGAATAAGCCGGTACTGTTTAACCTGTCTGTCAGATAGTCCCAGAACGAGAGACCATGCTGGCGACACGTTTTCTTCAGGCTGGCAAAGGTGTCTGGCACCTGTGTCGTCTGTCTGTAGATAATGCGAACAGCGAATTCCGGTTTCTAGTACCCCGTCCTGAGCCACATGATAGGTGAGCAACGCTTATCCTGTTAACTCCGAGACAGTAATGACGGAGTTATCATGACCATCAAATATCATGTTCGGCTCAGTGAGGACGAACGATCAACG